>JABMPI010000749.1 GCA_013203755.1 Bacteroidota bacterium | reverse complement strand
TTTTTCACTTTTATCGACGAATTCATATAACTCCAGAATTCAACCGGAACCATTTCTGCCATGTCGTAACGGAAACCATCAACACCTTTGTCCAGCCAATAAAAGGCAATATCCCGAAATTTTTCCCATGAATTTGGAACATCTTTATCCTGCCAAAAACTAAAATGAGTTTTATAATCTTTATCGCTATAATCAGTAGGTATTGTATCAAAATCATTAGTTCCATCCGGTTTTACGCCATAATTCACCTTAACGGTTTCGTACCAGTCGTAAAAATGAGGTTGTGCTTTTCGCGAACCGTTTCCCGTCCATTTTGCAGGATTTTCAACAAATTTGCCATCTGCAAGCGGGTGGATTTCATTACCAAGTGGCTGATAATTATTCAATGATTCAGGCACTTTGAATGATTTTCCCGGGATGTAATAAAAATTGTTATCGCGTTTGTATTCAACAGAAGTGTCATCATTCTCTCCAAAATCGGCCACTCCATCAGGTTTTGAAATTGATTTATAATTCCGGGCAATATGATTTGGAACAATGTCGATAATAGCTTTCATTCCATTTTTATGGGTTCTGGCAATCAGAGCTTCAAATTCTTCCAAACGCTTTGCCGGATCAACGGCTAAATCCGGATTCACATTGTAATAATCTTTAACCGCATAAGGTGAACCTGCCCTCCCTTTTACAACATCCGGATCATCATTGTTAATACCATATTTAGTATAATCGGTTATCACACAATGATGCGGCACACCTGTGTACCACATATGTGTGATCCCCATTGATTTAAGTTCCTTAAGTGCCTGATCAGTAAAATCGTTGAATTTACCAACCCCATTTTCTTCGATCGTTCCCCAGGTTTTGTTGGTTGTATTTTTGTTTCCAAACAAACGTGTGAAAACCTGGTAAACAACAAACTTACCTTCGTCGATTTCTTCTTTTACAGTTGAAATTTGTTCTTTTTTATTTTCTGGCTGGCATGCAAAAGTTGCCAGACCGAACAAAACAATTGCTATAAATTTGTAATACATGTTAGTTCAATTCAATAATCATTGCTGATTTTGCCGGTACTTTTATTTTCGAAATATCAGGAATTTGAGTTGCCGAGATAACATCTTTTCCCGATTTATGGCCTGAAATAATTTCTTTAAACCGGTCGGTTGTCAAAGTGCTTTCCGATTCATTTTTATTCAATACAACCATTACTGTTTCCTTTTCGTTGTATCGGAAATAAGTATAAACCCCATTTTCAGGAACAAAGTGCAGCAATTTACCATTGTGAATTACTCTCTTGTTTTTTCTCCAGTTTTGTATATTGCCAATATATTTTTGCATCTCTTTTGCTTCATCAGAAAGTCCTTCGCCGATAAATGCATTAACTTTATCTCCATTCCAACCACCAGGGAAATCTGCTCGAATGTTTCCGTGTTCACTTCCCTCATGTTTCATTAAAATTTCTGTTCCGTAATAAATTTGCGGTATTCCACGGGTGGTTAAAAAATAGGCGACTCCCATTTTCAACAAATCAACATCTTCGCCAACCTGAACAAAGAAACGCGACATGTCATGATTGTCAGGAAAAATAACCAGATTTCCTGCATCGGGATAAAGAAAATCGTTGGCCATTGACTCGTATATTTGAATGAGACCGTTGTCCCAGCTTTCATCTTTACTCAAACCCTGGCTTACCGCACTTTGCAATGGAAAATCCATTAAGCTTGGCAAATAACATTCATAACCATCGCTATTATTTTTCCCTTTTTGCCAGTACGAAACAATGCTCGGATTCATGCTCCATTCTTCGCCCACAATATTAAAATCGGGATATTCTTCCAGTAACTTTTGAGTCCAAACCGCCATCATATTTTTATCGGGATACGGCCAGGTGTCTTGTCTGATTCCTTCCAGCCCAACAAATTCAACCCACCAAATACTGTTCTGAATCAGGTATTTTTCCATAAAGGAATTTCGCTGATTTAGGTCGGGCATGGAAGGAACAAACCAACCATCAGCCATTCCTTTTCGGTCAATTTCAGAAGCATGAGGATCCTGATGAACCGTACGGCGATGATTTGTTATTTTATATGCCGGGTAGTTA
>JABMPI010000073.1 GCA_013203755.1 Bacteroidota bacterium | reverse complement strand
TGAGTTTTTAATTTAATTTCAAATTTACGACTAAATTTTCTATGAAGCCATTGCTGCGGCTATTGTGTATGCTCTATTGTTAGGCATTGTTGCTTTATTTCTATTTCGGCAAAAATTCTTGAATAATTAAAAAGTGTCATTTAGCTAATATTGGTACAAAGTTTTACGAAAATATTCCCAAGTAATTATAAAAAGTTCAGCTCATCTAAGATTTCCATAAAATCTCCATCCGCAGGGTAAGCCTGTGTGGGCGTGGGGAGGCAAAAAATCCCGAGCAAAATTCATTAAGGATTATCCCCACCATTTTATTCAAGTACAAAGTGCATCCGGGGTCGATTGCCCGGATGCCAAGATCATTCATAATTTTTGCGTTCCGCTGAGGCAAGCAATCGGAGATTTCCCATGCATCATTTAGTAGGTTCGTAAAACTTTCCAATTAACATGTGGTTATCGCCAGGAACAGCTATAATGCCTAACGTTTGATGGTATGGTGTCGTGCGGGATTACGAGGTGATTTCCTATCAATTTACACCGACTTTTTTTACGAGTCACAAACCTTTGAAAACCTCTGAAACCCGCATGCACTATACCATTTGTTGTGCGTTCGTGCTTTTTTCATAATTGTCTAATCGTATGTCATTGGCACATTGTCATTTTAAATACTCTGCCGTCTGTGTTGTTCATTTGTCCAACATAGCAATTACCTTGAAGGGATAAGTTGCAATTTGCCGAAACATCGCTACCAGTATATTCAGTAAGATGTATGTTTCCGTTACCTAAATCTTTTCCTTTCAGAGTGTACGAAATATTTGGTCTGCTCGGATAATAATATGTTCCGTAAATTGTCCCGTCACTGTTCCAAGTTAAATTATAGTATGCTTGTAATTTACCAACATTGCCAGAAAAAGTTTTCGTAGTTGTTGCAATTGATTGATTGGAATTAGTTGAGGAAGGCGCATTGTTAAATGATTTATTGTAATTTCTTACATACTTATTGTTATTATAATATTTTGTTGTTCCACCGTTATCCGAGATAACCCCTGGAGATAAATATGTAATTGTTGTGTAAGTTTTCCCTTGTGCATATTTATCAATAGGTTCCTTAAGTTCGTTATTCTTTACTTCTGTCAAAAATGTGAAAGTGTAATCCGAATATTGATGTGTCAATACAAGATAGTAATTACCATTTTTAGAAATTTTAATTTCTCCATTATTGTTTTTCCAATGTCCTAAAAACGTCTCATCACTTTCATTATAGCGATAATACTTATCTTTTCCAATGGTTATGCAATCGCAGTCCTTAAAATAATTTGCATAAATGCCACCGTCAACCCCCGGTTCACTAATATTTATCATTCCGTTCTGAAATGACGCTGATGGTGACCAAATTTGGGTTGGGTCACCAATCCACGAAACTTCAACACCTTTTGAAGTTGAATCTATTTTTATGGCTTCGTAATTCTTTGAATACTGTCTGGCTGTTGTTTTCCAAGTGCCAGCAAAACCATTCAAACCGATGTTACTTTTAATTGTAAATTTTTTGTAGTAATCTCCCTCGTCAGTTATTAGTCGAATATGGAGTGAATCCTCATAGTCCAAAATCAAGTTACCCTCTTTGGATACTTTGGTGTTTACTGGGACATAGATTTGAATTTGTTTTCCAATCCCGTTATTGTCACGATAGGACAATAAATCACCTGCTTTGCTTGCCTGATAGGTCTGATATAGTTGTCCTCTTTTGTCAAAGTATTCAATTTGGTAGACGGTATCAACTTTAGCAATTTTCAAGTCATTGTCATAGCTGGTCCACTCACCAACAAATGGGTCTATTTTGTCTTTGTTTGCGCATCCTGAAAGTAGTTGAACACAAATGATGAGCAGCAAATAGTTAAATTTCTTTTTCATATTTTAAAGTTTTTGTATGTTATTTTCATTTTGTCTTATCACACGAGCATGACGCACAACGGTATTGCGATGCGCTGTTGCCGCTGATTACTTATTTTTGAGTTTAAAGTTATTTTCAAATTTACTATAATTTTTCCACGAAGCTTGAACCGCGGCTATGGCGTATGCGCTGTTGTTATG
>JABMPI010000748.1 GCA_013203755.1 Bacteroidota bacterium | reverse complement strand
CGAACTTTTCGTCAGTTATAAAGATATTTACAACAGCCTGAAAGGAACCTACCAACGGGCAAATTCAAAACGATTTTAAAAGAATAGATTTAGAGATTATTAGATATGAGACATGAGACAACATACAAACAAAATATAGCCTTTAATATGTTGACCTTATTTTTTACTAATCAGTATCAAAAATTCGATGTAATGAAATTTTTTCTCTGTGAAACTTAGTCGCTTCTTTGTGAAATAACTATTGCACAGAGTTACTCAAAGTAGTACAAAGTGACACAAAGAACTGAAAAGATTTATTAAGAATCTTCTCAGTATTGACTTTAAGCACATTGGTTAGTTAATACAACAACAACAACAACATGGAAAACCAGTATTTGGCACAACGCAAAGAACTTGTAAAATCGGGAATGAAATTAGTGGAACAAGGATTGGTTTCGCGAACCTGGGGCAACATTAGTGTAAAAGTCAACGATTCTCAGATGCTCATAACTCCAAGTGGTAAGTTTTACGAAGACTTGATACCAGCTGATATGGCTTTGGTGAATTTCAAAACTAATGAATACAATAAAAGCGGACCTAAGCCATCTTCAGAATACAAAATGCACACAGGCATTTACCTCGACAGAAAAGAGATAAATGCAGTAATACACACCCACCAAATGAATGCTTCTACTTGTGCAGCTGCACGCCGTGAGGTGCCTCCAATATTAGATGATTTAGCACAAATAATTGGACCAAGCGTACGTTGTGCAGAGTACGCACTTCCATCCACTAAAAAAATGATGAGAGCAGTTGTAAAAGCACTAAAGGGAAGATATGCAGCACTTATAGCTAACCACGGCGCCGTTTGCGTGGGTCGCGATTTAGACGAAACATTTGTGGTTTGTCAGGTATTAGAGAAAGGTTGCAAAGCATTTATTGAAGCTGAATTTTTGGGCGGTGCAAAAAGTATTTCAAAATTTGAATCGTGGATAATGCACAAAATCTATTTGCAGAAGTATTCAAAAATTGCGAAGAAAAACTAAGAATCCCTGTAAATAAAACAAAAAAAATATGGAGATAAAAATCTCCATGTAATTTGATGGTTTTTAACCATCCATATCAACCCCGATATATATTTTTAGGTTTACTTTATAGCAAACTCTTCTTCTTTTTCAGGTAAAATTTTAAATTTCAAAGTTACTTCACCACTTTCCCCATGTGGAGAAACAAACAATTTCCCCGCATTGGAATTATCGTAATATTCAAATACAATTTGCTCTGCCTGCGGAGTCACAGTAATATCTTTTTCAGAAAGGTTTCTTAAGTTAGGAACATAAATTACTGTTGGTGCATTACTTCCCTGCGTTTCGTTCCAAACACAAGTAAAATCTCCGGTTTTAAAATTGTAATCGTACTCTACCAAATTACCCGCGACACACTCTGGAAATGGTCTGACAATCGCATTTTTAAAATAGGGATTATCACCAATATTGTTGTAATAAGCCCAATATGTATTACTAAATTTATGTCCCTCAAACAAGTCGACAAGCTGCTGACCAGCTTCAACCAGTTTCGATGAATTTCCATGCAAAGCTCCCCATTCTCCAATCAATACCGGTACATTCATTCTTTTACCTGTTTCGTTTATCCGATCAAAAATAAATTCAACACGTTCAAGGCTTGGATTCTCCACCTCTTTAGTATCTACCACCAAATCGTAACCATGTGCGGCATAGGCAATCAACGGATCGGTAGTTCCATCAGCAAGTTTTGTTGGTTCCAACGCACTCGACACGCCAGTATTTGCAAAGTAACTGTGGTTAAAAAACAGAATATGGTTTTTATCTACTTCACGAATGGCATCGGCCATTTTTTGGTACATGGGTTGCAACTCGTTCTTTTCGAATTTGGCATTTAATTCGTAAACAGCATCAACCACTTTTGAATATCTTTCTTTTGTTGCAATAAACTCCAGCGCTTTAAGTCGCGAAGTTTCGTCTCCCCAAATTGCCTGCAACTCTTCCGCAGAAGGTGGTGCCTGCCCGGTTTCTTCGACCAAAACCTGTGCGTAAGCTCCCAACATGCGAGGCATAATTTCGTTTGCTGCTGAACCTAAAAAAGGTTCATTCATAATGTCGTAGCCAATTACAGTTGTGTTGTTGGCATATCTTTTTGCTATGTGTTTCCAAAGGTTTGCATAATGGTCTTGAATACCAATTCCATCGGATACAGCAGTATTCTTCCAGAAATTATCGAAAGCTGTTTGAACAGCAGGACTAATCATATAAGAATCGCTCCAAACCGGGCCGGAATAATGTGGCTGCCCTTCATCCAGAGTTGCCCAATCGGGTGCGCCATCAGAAAATTTTGCACCGTATAAATCCTGATGCATATCTAAATACACATAAATGCCATTGTCAGCCGCCCACTGAATACGTTTATCAATTTCAACCAAATACTCTTCGTTGTATTTTCCGGGTTCAGGCTCTAATCCATCCCAAATTATTCCCAAGCGAATACAATTAAAACCCCAGCTACGAAATTTTTGGAAAATTTCAGAACCCTCTGGAGGCAGATATTTTTCACTGGGATTTTTACTAATAAAATTTATTCCACTAAAAATAATTTGACGCCCATTTGAGTCGACAAAATTTTGGCCTTCAATTGAAATAAACGTGGTAGTTTTTTGATTCTCTTTATGAGTGCACGAAACTAGAATAAAAGTCAAAAAGAAAGTATATAATAGTTTTTTAAACATTCTGTTCTTGGCTATTGAAAAATTGTAATTTGGGTTGAAAAACAAATAAAAAAGTGAGATGAACTACCAGGTCAAAATAGACCCGGTAGTTTCAATCTTCTTCCCTTTTTTCTTAAAATATACTAAACTATTGTTGTGGCACTAAAGTAATTCTTGCAAAAATTGATTGCTTGTCTGGCATTTCTGTATGCATAATAATTACAATCTGCATTTTAGTAGGAGTAATATTTTCAATAATAACATTATTGGTCATATCCAGAATTCCAAAATACCCACCTGTAATAGATACCTGAGTTACATCAGCATAACTTACAGACAATGGAGTATATTCAGATGCGGTAGCAGGGTCATCGCTCATAACTTCCAATGCAATTGTTGCGTCCTCGTTAACAGCCCAGGTTCCATTCGATTCAGCAGCATAAGCCATTGAAGCAAATCCTAATTGACCTTTTGTCCAATTGGTTCCTGGCTCCATCTCACCAGTATTCATAATTGCATAAATTTGAGTACATAAGTTTTGTCCATTTCCATTATCAATAGCATAAGAACCATTTGGTTTGAATGTAAATGCATTATCATACTCATCGGGAAAACCTACATATCCCAAAGCATCACCAATCAAAGCAAATGGAAGAGTAATATCCCATTTAGTTAGATCCAACGGGCCAGCTCCATCATTTGCTGAAGGAGTAGTAGACATTACCCATGATTTTCCAGCTGCATCAACACCAGCAAGCATCTCTTGAATTGAAGGATTAATTGTAACACTGGCAGTAGCTGAAGCTGAGCCACTTTCGTTGGTTACTGTCACGCTAACCGTGTAATCCCCTGATACTGCATAAGTATGAGTATGCTGACCTGAGACAGTTGCAGTTTCTCCATCACCATAGTTCCATGCAAACGAAGTTGCATCGGTAGCCTGAACTGTCAATAAAACATCATAACCATCAACATCGGCAAGCAATTGTACTGTTGGAACTGGAACAGGTTCTTCTGTACTACAAGATGTTAAGTTTACCGACAAAATAGCAGCTACTGCTATCATACTAAAAAACACTAATAATTTTCTCATAATTGTTTTTTTAATTTAATACTTATATATATTTCAATTTGATTCTATTTTATACTAATCGCGAACATCCCACCAAACAGGAGTAAAAATTTCATCACCGCCCATACGGTCGATGGCTTCCTGCATATTTACACCATTTAATGTTTTCTCAACGGTGTAAGGATATTTTAACCTTTTTGGTAAATATCCATTAGTAACTCCTTTAGAAAGAAGGGAACCAGTGCGTTGTGCAATTACAGGGTATCCGGTACGCCTTATATTGCTCCAGGCTTCCTGATAGTTTGGAACAAATGAAACCCACATTTGAGTAGCAATTTGTTCAAACTTCTCTTCATCAGTACCGGTTAAAGTTCCTTCACTTGAGTTGGCAAGGTAGTCGGTTGCATCAATTCCCCAACGTTCCATTCCCTTTTCAACTCCTTTTTGATACAGTGCTGCAGCATCACCACCAGTACCAATACCATACAATGCGGCTTCGGCACGTAAAAGCCAAATTTCTGAAGCACACATTATATACAAAGGTTGGTCAGGTTCTAGCATCAAATCACCTGGCACGGAAATCTGAGATCTTGTAAAGTTTCCAATTTGCTCATCGACAATTCCGTTTGGCATACCTACAAATTCTCCAACAGGATTTGGCTTAACCAATGGTTCCAAACGCGGGTCACTTGTCAATTTTAACCAATCAACAAATTTCTCACTTACATTGAACTGATATGTCCCTGCCTGGTAATCTAAAGTTTTGTTGAACCAAGGATTATAAAGTTCTGAATTTTCGCTATCCTGGTGTTCTATTCCTGCACTTTGATTAATTTCCTCGATAAGAGGTTGTCCCAAACAGTCAATAATTATTGGCTCGTATGTTCCAGGATCAACAAAACGTGCCCGCATTGCCAAACGTAACCTAAATGAATTGGCAAAACGCACCCATTTATCTAAATCATTATAATACATAGGATCCTGCCCGGGATAAGCATTAGCAGGATCTGCAACCATTAAAATATCCATTTGCACTTTCAACTGCTCTACCATGTCCGCATATATCTCTTGCTGAGGGTCATATTTGGGAAGATATATTTCATTTTTTCCCATCCCTCCTTCGAAATAGGGAACATCCCCAAAATAATCAGTAAGTTTTGCATAATTAACAACAGCTAAAATTTTTGCCATTGCAATCCTTACTTCATTAACATTTTCTCCTTCAGAGTTAATAGCAATAATATCGTTTACATATTTGCTGCTACTCTGATATATTTCACGAAACATTCCTTCAGTAACATCTCCCTGCGCGTGAAAATCGTTGTACTGATCAATGCTTTTGTTCCATGTATTGGAAATGGCCTGATGTGCATATTGTGCACCATAATCCTCTTGATATCTTCCCATACCGCCTTTTACAGTATTACGCACAAGACTTGCAAAAAGGAAATCATCGGGTATTTCGGTAATCGCATTGGGGTTCTTGTTCATTTCTTCAAACCGGTCATCGCATGATGGTATGATTATAAGGAGTGCAAAGAGAATAATTATCCCTTTCACAGCTTTTGTCTTAATATTTTTGATTTTATTTTTCATTTGTCTTAATATTAAAATTTGAGATAATTAGGTTTAGAAACTAAGGTTTAAGTTAAATCCGTAACTACGTGTCCCCGGCATGGTATTCAATTCAAATGCGTTGCCAAAATTCCCAGCATCAAAACCTGCTTCCGGGTCAATATTATCTGTTGCCAGATATAAAAAGAATAGATTCCGTCCAACAAGCGACAGGTTTGCTTTGGCAATAAACGTATTGTCTAACCACTTTTCAGGAAGGTTATATCCTAATACAACTTCACGCAATCGAACATTACTAGCGTCCATTATATAATCGGAAACAATATTTCTATTAAATAATGTTTCTACATGTCTGTAAATTGGTTGAACGGGTATATCATTTGGTAATCCGGTATCTACATTTACACCATCTTGTATATATCCATCAGGAAAAACTCCGGGAATGGATAGAAAATGACCTTGCCCCTGGTGCGTAGAGTACCACTCTTCGCGCCCTTTTAACGATGTAACTCCAGTTCCCATTAAATCGCGATAGAGTGAACTATGCGAATAATATTCACCACCAAATTGCATGTCGATAAGGAAACTTAAATTGAAGTTTTTGTAACTAAAATTATTTGATACGCCACCCATAAAATCCGGATTAATATCACCTAACAATTTATAATCGCCTCTTATGCCATAACCCGCGTTATCAACTAGTTTATTACCATTTTCGTCGCGGGCATAATCAACTCCATATATCTCGCCAAAAGCACCTCCTATACGAGCTTCAACAATTGCCCAGTCCATAACTGATGTTTTAAGCACTAAGTTTTCCACTTTTTGAAATTCATCTTCGTACAGACTAATAACTTCCGAAATATTCTTAGACATATTAAGAGTAATATCCCATCTTAATCCATCTGCATTGTCAATTGCAGTTCCATTAATCTGCAGTTCAAATCCTTTATTGCTCAATTCTCCTGAGTTTATCCATCGATCATTCCAACCTGTGGAAGGTGCAGATTTAACCCTCATTATCTGGTTTACGGTATAAGCATCGTACCAAGTAAAATCAACTTCAAGTCTGTTATTCCAAAAACCGAGATTTGTTCCAACTTCCCAGGAGAAAGTCTCTTCGGGTTTCAAATTTGAATTAGCAAGTGTTCCTCCCATACTTCCTGTTGAATATGGAAGTTGTGACTGACCAACACTATAATAATTATCGAGGTTATAAGCTCCGGTATCGTTACCTACTTTCGCGTAAGAACCTCTAAGTTTTCCACTGGTAAGTATCTCTGAATTAATATCGAACATTTCAGTAAAAAGAAAACTCAAATTCTCTGAATGATAGAAATAAGAGTTCATATTATTTTTAACAGGAAGTGTTGAAGACCAATCATTACGCACAGTAAAGTCGAAATAGAGGTAATTTTTCCATGAAATTTGTCCAAGGCCTAAAGCCGACCAAACTTCTTTTTCATTAAATCCTTCTGATGTATTATATTTCTCCAGATTACTCATGCTATAAAAGTCAGGTACTCTCCAATTTTCACCACTCTGATAAATTCCTTTCCGTTGATTATACCTGTAATTTCCACCAATATTAAAATCCATTTTAATATCATCGGTCAAATCAGTTTTATAGGTTAACAAAGCATCGGTATTCCACTCCACGTTATTCTCCCAGCCTTGCCTGTACCACCCTTTATAATTAGAGTGATTCTTACTCCCAGATGCCGCATAGCTTTTTCCTGTACGATTCATAAAGTCAAATCCAGATCTGGTTAACAAGCTTAAGTTTTCTAAAATATTAAACTTTGCAGACAAAAGTGTTTGCACACGATCTCTTGTATCGGAGTTTTTTTTGTTTTCCAGTCCCCAATAAGGATTGCCAGCCGTTCTATCCCAAGCCCACAATTCATTGCCTTGAGCATCAACAGTATTGTTTCTAAGATCGTTCAAGCTAATATTCCTCGGCATATTATTAAAAGCCCAACCAGCGGCAGTAACATCTTCTGCCAAATATGGACGATTTTCCGAATTATGGTGAATATAAGTAACTTTCCCATCCAGTTCAATAACCTTCCCTAACTTGGTAAAACCACGTAAATTAAGTATTTGCTTGCTTAATTTGTTATTAGGAATAATACCTGTACTATGCTGATCGGTTACTGACGCTCTAAAACTTGTTTCTGCATTCCCTCCTTCAAAAGCTACAGTATTTTGCATAGACGTTCCCATTTCATAAAACTCTTTATACGGATTGGGTTGTGATTCAAAGGGTGCTTCAACCCCCATATAATTGGTAAACATCTGTCCTTCCATTTTTGGTCCAAAACTCCATATGAATGGTTCAGTTCCTTTAATAGCTTGAACGTTTGAAGGATAGTCTCCAAAAGCACCTTGTCCATACACATTCTGCATTTCAGGATACATAGATGCTTGTTCAACCGTATAATTTGAACTAACAGAAACGCCAATACCTTTACGTTTTGTGCCCTTTTTTGTTGTAATTAAAATTACACCATTTGCGCCTCTTGAACCATAAGCAGCAGATGCACCTGCACCTTTTAATACACTAATAGACTCAACATCCTCAGGATTAATATCAGAAAGGGCATCTCCCATATCTGTACCGCCTCCCGTTCCTGCACTCCCAAAAGTTCCTCCACTAACTGGGATTCCATCAATTACAATCAACGGTCGGTTGTTGCCCGAAAGAGAAGAGATACCACGTAAAACTACTCGCGTTGAACCATCAACGCCTGAAGGAGTTGTAGATATTTGAAGTCCGGCAACTTTACCTGCCAACGAGTTCATTACATTGTTTTCTTTAGCTGTCGAGATTTCTTCGCCCCCTACTTGTGTAATTGAATATCCAAGCGATTGTTTGCTTCTCTGAATACTTAATGCAGTAACAACAACCTCATCAATCGATTCGATATTTTCTTTTAAAACAACATTTACTGTGCTTTGTCCGGTAACAGGTACATCTTGTGGTTCGAATCCAATAAACGAAAACTGTAAAATCACATATTTATCAGGCACTTCAAGAGTAAAGTTTCCATCAAAATCGGTAATTACACCAGTGGTAGTACCCTTAATAACAACATTTACACCGGGTAAACCCTGAGGTTCTGCTTTAGAAGTTACTTTCCCGGTAAGAGTAGCCGACTGTGGCACTTCACCTGCAGGAACAACCACAATTAATTTGTCCTCTTTTAATCGAAAAGTGATACTTGTTTGGGATTCCAATTCATTAACAACTTTTTGGATTTCAACATTTTCTACTTTAATTGAAATAGACTTGTTTAAATCTACCAAATCGTCGCTATAAAAAAATCGGTAACCACTCTCTTCCTGAATTGTTTTAAAAACCTCCACCAGCGGTCTGTTTTTAATATTCAGGCTGAGGGTAACATCCTGTGCATATACATAAGATGTAAACATAATACACCCAACAATTAATAGTAATTTTAGCTTCATAAGTTCTTGTTTAATTCTAATTGGTCAACTTATTATTTAGTTCTTATATTTTATCCAAATGTCGCGCTCTTCTATTTTATAATCAATATTGGCAGCCATTCCAATCGCTTCAATAACCTGTTCAATTGTTTCATTTTCCAGAGCACCGGTAAATTTGAAATTCTGTATTTCTTTATTCTCAAAATGAATTTTAACATCGTATTTCCGTTCCAACTTTACCGCCAGATCTTTTAGTGTTTCGCTGGAAATAAGTAGTGTACCATCTTTCCACGAAATAAACTGTTCGGCTTCAATTCCCTTTGAAATTAAATAGGTAAGTTTTTGTTTGGGTGCTACTTCACTTTCTACTTCAACATTTTCGGGTTTAACCTCGGAAACAGACTTTGCAATTGATTTTGAAGGTTTATAATAAACAACGCGCTGGTTGGGTTCCAACATTACTTCATCGTTCTTTTTATCGCTGAATCTAGTTCTGGTTACACCGATACTTCCTTCAACTAAAGTAGTTTCCACCGTACTCTCTTCTGGATATGATTTTACATTAAAAGAGGTTCCGTATGCCTTAATATTTAAATCAGAAGTTTTAACAATAAATACCTTTGATTTATCCTTGGAGACATCAAAAAATGCTTCGCCCGATAGTAAAACCTCACGGTTCTTTTTCCCGTACAGATTCGAGTATTTTAAATTACTACCTGCATTTAACCAAATAGAAGAACCGTCTGGCAGTGTAACCATAGATTTTGCTCCTGCCGGAGAACTAACCTCATGGTAAACCAGCTCTCTGTTTTTAGGATTTAGTATTTGATACGAAATAGCAAAAGAGACAATTGCCCCCAATAAAAACACAGCTGCAATTCGAGGTAACCAATACAAAAATACACCTTTAGATTTTTTTGTTTTCCGGGAAGAGAATAAAACTTTTTGCATTAATAAAGCCCACTCTTTCTCTATGTGGTTGGTGTTAAATTTCCCAACTAACTCGCTTAAATTCCAAATCTGAATTAATTCTTGAATCTCTTTAAAGGAGTCGGGATTATTTTGCAACCAATGAATTAAAATTACCTCATCCTTTTTCGATAGCGTGCCTTCGAGGTAAGCGATAAATAATGATTTTAATTTCGGTTCCATAATTTTATGATTTGATAGTATGGAAACTGAAAAGCAAAAATCACTTACAGCAAAACTGTAAAAAATTAAATAAAAATTAACATTTAGATTTTAGAGATTAGATATTGCACATAAAACACTGTAAATGTGTAAATTAAACAAACGATTAACATAAATAGATTCAATCTAAATAATGTTTTAATTTCTCTCGGAGATGGTTTAACGAGCGATATATTTGTGTTTCAACGGTTTTTGGTGATATATTTAGTTCTGCAGCAATTTCCTTGTGTTTCATTTGCTCCATTCTACTCATTTTAAATATTTTACGACGCTGTTCGGGCATTTCATCTATTGCTATTTCCAAATCGACTTGCAAATTATTAAACGAAATTTTTTCAATAGCATCGTTGCTATCAGAATCCTGAATATCCGAATTTTTGGGTTTTAATAATTCATCCAATCCCGTTTTACGTTTTTCGCGTTTATTATAATTCAGAGCCTGATTTTTAACTGCTTTATACAAATAAGGTTTTATAAGATTTTTATTGAGAAGTTTTTCATTTTCAATCCAAAACCGGGTTAATACATCTTGTACAATATCTTTAGATGTATCGATATCCACAACAAATTTTAATGCATACAAACACAAAACAGGATAAAGATCCAAAAAAATTTGCCGAAATTCCTCAATTCCTATTTTATTACTCCCCTTGTTATAAAGCCCTGATGGCCACATTGATTTTCATTTATTTTGATAAAGGAGTCGGTAATATACAAAGAATTCGTTGTCAATCTTACAGAATAATAAAGTTGATCGCTAATTTGAAATCCATCTAATTTATTAATAATTCCAAAATTTCGAATTTGTAAACACCGAAAAATTATATTTGCCTTTTAAATGATTACCTATTCGTTCAAAATAAATAAACATGGCAAATTTTCAATTGGTAGTATTACCACTCTTAATTTCAATCGCGCTACTTTTTATAGCATTGATTTTTTTTGTTTGGATGAAAATAAAACTAAAAAAAAGGAAAAGGCAAATTGAAGGAAAAGCAGCTGCAAGTATTTTTGGCTATTCATTACTTGTACTTGGCGGATTTGCATTTTTTATCTCCTTGTTTTTTCTAATTACCGGTTAATAAATCATTCAAATGAAAGCAATAAAACTAGTTGTACTTACAATACTCACTACTTTTTCGATTGAATTGTGTGCCTGGGACGAAGTTACCCACGCGTACATGACCAATATGATACCTGAATTGATAAAAGATGCTGAACTAAAACAACTCCTTCAAAACAACCTTGACGAATACATTTATGGTTGTTGGTACACCGACACTTACCAGTACACAAATAACAGAATCAGCTCGTTAAACCCGCATTACATTGCCACGTACGGAAAGGCTTTTATGAATTATCTTCAGAAAAAAGAAATTGTTCAACAAAACAATTACGAACAACTTGTAGCATTATATTTGGGTTCGTTATCGCACCTTTTGGAAGATTTTTGGTACGACTCGAATTTAAATAAATACCAGAAAACAAAGAACGATAAATACAAGGGCGATTCAAAACACGGTGCATTTGTTGCCAAACAAAATGGTTATTTAATGCTGAAGGTAAAACGCTATTTTCCAAAAGAAGATTTATTTAATATGTACAAGGATGCGGGCATGCTACAACCTGAGTTTGATACCATTGACAAATTTGAGAAACTTTTGAATGCCTGGTCCAACCATCAATATTTACTTTTACGCTCGTTAAAATTCATCAACTTTTTAGGAGGAAATCAGATGTATAACGAGTCGTTGTGGACCGCCGGAAACCTAAAAGAGATTAATGGCGGGATGCAAAATAGTGCCAAAGTTGCGGCTATATTTATTGAAGAAGTTTGGAAAAATATGAGACAAAAGCAAACTCCAAAAATACTACATGCAGATTATTTTGAGTTTGAAAATAAAATTGCCTTGCTAACTTCCGTTCCGGTAAATATCGAAGATATTCCAATTGAAAAAATATTCCTTTTAAATGGTTCAAAAGATACAATTACAGGTAGCATAAAACAATTTGAACACAACGACAGAAAAAAGGGAATTACTAAATATGCCATTTCATTTTATCCTGCACAAGAATTAAAAAAGGGAGAAATATACAATTTGATTGTAAAAACTAACGATCTGTTTTCTGAATCTTTCAATTATAAATTTCAGCCAGGTACTTATATTGAAAAGCTGGCAAAACCAAAACCGTTTTTATCTACCATTGGTTTGGGGCTGTTTGGGTTTGTACCAATTTTGGCATTTGCAGGGCTATTTTTTGGAATTGGGGGAATTATCCGTTTTAACTGGAGTGGTAAAAATGAAAACCAAAAATTACCTGTTTCTCTTTTTGCAGCACAAAAAATTTTACAATTAATCT
This sequence comes from Bacteroidota bacterium, assembly GCA_013203755.1. Lineage (GTDB taxonomy): Bacteria > Bacteroidota > Bacteroidia > Bacteroidales > Prolixibacteraceae > Draconibacterium. Next base: position 8,936 of record JABMPI010000748.1, on the reverse strand, counting down.
CTGTACTTATACTCCTTTTTGGCTTTTACGTGCTGGCAACCAAAGGCACCATAATTATTAACATGTCGTTTTAAAAATGATGAAATAGGTTAAGGATGAAAATTGGTTAAATTGTTAAAACAGTAAATCTTTCTCATAAAAGCACGTTATACCAATTAAACATAATCCAGTTGGTTATGCACTTTTTTATCCTGAGTATTGTATATTTTATCATACCTGTTCCAGACTTAAAAACAAGGTCTAACATCAAAATCCCATTAACATCATTTAGCCTTTTTTCATTCTGGTTAACAATGATAATCACGAACTTAGCAGCAATAAAAACAATCATGAAACTGCTACCTCTTTTACTTTTGCTGTTTGCCTATTGTTCGTCCTATTCTCAACAAGAAGAAAAATTTCAAATTGAGGGTCAGGTTATTGGAATAAACGGAAAGCCTGTTGCCGATGCATATATTATTAACTTCCGGGATTCAGATAAAAACATTACCAATTCCAATGGAATCTTTTCATTTTGGGTGCTTCCCGGCGATTCATTACTAATTTCGCACATCTCCTACTATCGGAAGGTGGTTACAGTTCATACACTTCTCACCAATCCTATTGTACAAATTCAATTAGACACCGTTAACATAAAAGATGTAGTAGTTTCTCCTAACCAAAAAACAGATTACGAGAAAGCTATGGAAAATATTGAATCCATTAAATGGGATTTTAGACCACAACCGGATGATAAATATACCGAAAGCGAAAGAGTAGAATTACTTTTTAATACTGAAAATATCGTACACCGAAGTGCAGCGTCATCGGTTAATTTTTTAAAATTTTCACCTTCAGAAAAAATTCAAAACTTTTTCAAGAAGAGAAAACAACGCAAAAATTCAAGACAATACAAATCTATGCGAAAGAGAAAATAAGGTATAAAAAAACGAAGCGGACATTTTAACATCTTTTATTATTTCATTGTTTTATTTGATTCTAATATTTCCGAACTTACCTATAATTGGAAATAATTATGAAACTACTATTACTATATTTTGTGATTTTTATCTCGATGAGTTCGTATTCGCAAGAAAATGAATTTCTGTTAAGTGGAAGGATTGTTGGTCCGGATGCCAGACCAATAGCCGACGCTTACATTATTAACAACAAAAATCTTCAAATTAATATAAGCAACACTAACGGCAATTTTAATGTTTGGGTTAAACCTGGAGACTCACTGATTATATCTCATATTTCGTACAAAAGAAGAAAAATTTATGCCGCTAATTTGTTAAATAATTCTACAATTTATCTTACTCCCCTTACCAGAGATATTCTTGAAGTAAATGTTTCGCCAGATTATAAGAGTAATTACGAACTGGCCAGAAACAATATATCTTTTATCTCGGAATTAAAAGTTATTCCATTTATGAAAATTAAAGAGGAAACTGATCCGGTTTTGGAGATGGCCATTGAAAATAACCGCATCATGCGTAGCGAAGCAGCTTCGGTCTCCTTACTGCGTTTTCCGTTCACACAACAGATTATTGATTCAAAAAAGAATATTCAGCAACGTAAAGAATGGAAGCAATACAGTTCTAGTCAGAAGATAAAATAAAGCACAAAAAAACAGGAACCAACCGGCTCCTGTTTTTTATATCTTTTCCTGTACTAATTACTCAATACTCACTACACCCTAAACCATTGGATATTTCTTAAAAATAGCCTCCGATTTTGTTAAAATGTCAACATACTGCGCTCGTTGGTATGCAAATGGGTCTTTCATATTTTTGCGCGAAAGTTTACCACGGAAGTCATCCAAAGTTTTGTATCCTTTATCATCCATCCATTTATTCAAATCAATAAGAATATCTGCTACCACCGAAGGTTGGTTTCTATAAATTGTACTTACCATTTGAACCGCATCAGCACCTGCCAGTAACATTTTAATTACGTCGTTGGCATCGTAAATACCGCGACTTGCACAAATACTTCCATCTAAATTTCCATACAATAATCCGGCGTAACGCAAACTCACCATGTGGTCTTTTGGGTTACTCAATTCCCATGGATAATAGTACTCTTCGTTTTCAATATCAATTTCGGGCTGAAAAAACCGATTAAATAAAACATACGCATCGGCACCAGCCTCATCTATTTTTTTAATAAAATTAAGCGGATTGGTATAAAACAAACTTAGTTTAACACTTACAGGAATGCTCACGGCTTTTTTAACCGCTTTAACAATCTTCACTTGTTTTTCTTCTATCGATTCGCCGGAAACTTCGAAGTAACCAGGTGTTGCATATAGATTTATCTCCAAACCATCTACTCCGGTTTTCTCCAACTCCTTTGCATATTCTACCCACGAAGGTTCGTAGATAGCATTTAAACTTGCAAAAACCGGCACGTTCACACTTTTCTTTAGTTTTTCAACATTGTACAAATGTTCTTTGGGGCCGGCGTGCTCTAACCCGGGAAAAAGATTGGTCATCTCAGCATTTCTATTTGAATACTCAGATAACTCCTCGTCCATTTGAAGATTCTCCAATTGAATTTGCTCTTCGAAAAGTGAGCGATAAACTATTGCGCCAATTCCGGCCTCTTCTATTTGTTTAATTGTTTCGGGTTTTGTAACCAGGTTACTTGCTCCGAGAATAAGCGGGTTTTTTAGTTTTACCCCCATGTAAGTTGTCGATAAATCTGCCATGTTATTGATTTTTTTTTTAATTGATTTGTTTCTTTTCTATAAGTAACTAAAAATAGAAATGTTTTGTTCAAGAATCAAGTTAAATTTTATCGATAACTTATCAATTTCTCAATTACACCAAAGTTCGATACCTATTAATCGTGCTGCCTTCTACTAAACTAAGCGCCTAACTTACAAGAGTCAATGACAATAGGGTTTTCCCATAAACCTCTCAACCTATTTTTATTTAATAATGTAAAATTAAAGCGAATTAATGATGAATTTTTATTGCGTTTTAACAATTCAACTCAACTGAACTATTCAGATATTATTTTTAAGAAATACAGGTTGACTTGCTATTGAAAGCGTAATTCGCAAAATAGAACAACAAATGAAGTAATCTCAAACACGAATTTAAATCTTTAAAAAAGGCATAAAAAAACCACCCGCCTTGCGACGAATGGTTTTAAAATATATAGTATAAACTATTTTATTACAGTAAACTTAATGTTACAGTTAAACCAGCCATTACAACTGAAACCATAGTCATTAGTTTAATAAGGATGTTTAATGAAGGACCTGAAGTGTCCTTGAACGGATCACCAACAGTATCACCAACAACAGCTGCGTGGTGAGCATCACTTCCTTTACCGCCGTAATTTCCTTTTTCAACGAATTTTTTAGCGTTATCCCATGCACCACCAGCGTTATTCATAAATACAGCTAATGTAAAACCTGAAGTTAAACCACCGGCTAATAACCCAATAACACCAGCAACACCCATTGATGCTCCAACAATTACAGGAACAAAAATAGCAACCAACGAAGGAAGCAACATTTCTCTTTGTGCACCTTTAGTTGAGATTTCAACACATTTTGCATATTCAGGTGTAGCAGTTCCTTCCATAATTCCTTTAATTTCGCGGAACTGACGACGAACTTCTTCAACCATCGCTCCAGCGGCGCGACCAACAGCTTTCATGGTCATTGCACTAAATACAAATGCCATCATCGAACCAAGGAAAAGACCACCTAAAAAAAGTGGGTTGAATATAGTAATATCATAAGCTGCAGCCAATTCTTTTACCGAAGCCGTTGAAATTTTAATTGCCTGCATGCCATCTTGAACAGCAGGAGCAATATCGTTATAAAAAATATAGTCTCCTTTGGTTACAAAACCCTCGCCTGCTTTTGCAATTTTACCAAACCACAACCTTATCTCTTCCATGTAAGCCGAAATAAGTGCCATTGCGGTTAAAGCAGCAGAACCAATTGCAAAACCTTTACCGGTTGCTGCAGTTGTGTTTCCAAGTCCATCTAATGCATCGGTCCGTTCACGAACTTCTTTAGGAAGACTGGCCATTTCAGCATTACCACCAGCGTTATCAGCAATAGGCCCAAATGCATCAGTAGCTAAAGTAATACCTAATGTAGAAAGCATACCTACAGCGGCAAATCCAATTCCGTACACTCCCATGGCAAAATGAGTTGCTCCTCCGGCAGCCCAAAATGAGCCCATAATTCCAAGAACAATGGTTACAACCGGAATCCATGTTGAATACATACCAACGGCCAAACCATCGATAATAGTTGTAGCAGGTCCTTGTTGAGCTTGCGCTGCAATACCTTTTGTTGGTTTATATTCATCAGAAGTAAAATATTCGGTAGCCTGGCCAATTATTACACCTGCAGCCAAACCAATAATTACTGCCCAGAATACACCCCAGGTTACCCAACCAAAATAGGCCATTCCTGCCATTGCAATAAGTATTAATACTGAACTTCCTCCCGTACCAATTAGTAATGCATTTAATAAGTTTTTCTGCGTAGCCGATTCTTTTGCGCGAACCATAAAAATACCAACAATAGAAAGAATAATACCGATAGCTGCAACAATCATTGGAGCGGTAACCGCTTTTATTGGGTCAATTCCAGTATCAGATAATACTATTGCAGGAAGAGCTGCACCTAAAGCAGCAGTTGCTAAAATAGAACCTGCATAACTTTCGTAAAGGTCGGCGCCCATACCGGCAACGTCACCTACGTTATCACCTACGTTATCCGCAATAGTTGCAGGATTCCGTGGGTCATCCTCAGGAATTCCAGCTTCAACTTTACCAACAAGGTCGGCACCCACATCGGCTGCTTTTGTATAAATACCACCACCTACACGAGCGAAAAGTGCTTGAGTAGAAGCACCCATTCCGAAAGTAAGCATGGTAACTGTAATTTCAATTAATTTTACTCTTTGACCAGCTTCAGTAATGACTCCGTTAACAACATAATCAGCACTTCCGTGAACAAATTCAAGTCCTAAAAAATGCGCACCACTAGCCATATGTTCCGGAGTAAAAATAACTTCACTTAACAACCAATACCAGGCTGCAATGTCGAGCAAAGCGAAACCTACTACAATTAAACCCATTACAGCACCACTTCGGAAAGCAATCTGTAAACCTTTGTTTAACGACTTAGATGCTCCGTGTGCAGTACGTGCAGAAGCAAATGTTGCAGTTTTCATTCCTAAGAACCCACAAAGGCCCGAGAAGAAACCACCAGTTAAAAACGCAATAGGCACAAATGGGTTTTGAACACCAAAATAAGCCATAATTGTAAGCAGAACGAAAAGTATTGCAAATACAATTCCTACAACTTTGTACTGTCTTTTAAGATAAGCCATTGCACCTTCTCGAACGTATTGTGCAATTTCTTTCATCCTGTCAGTACCTTCCGAATTCTTCATCATAGATTTGAAGAAAAACCAGGCAAATACCAATGCCAGAATCGAGGCAAATGGAACTAATAAGAAAATATTACTCATAAGATGATAATTTTTATGTAACTAAATGTTACGGTTTAGATTTATGAATCTATTGTATTAAAATTTGGTTTTGAATCTCTATTTCATAAAAAAACTTTCAGGAGTACAAAGTTAATTTATATAATGAATTGCCATATTTTTGCTTGGCTATTTGACAACAGGTTGAAAATAAATTAACACACGAAGTTACAGTTAAACTGAAATTGAATAGAAATTGTAGCAAATGTTAAGGGTTGAATGAGAAAATGCATAAATACGTAAAGGAGAGAAGCCTGTAAACAACAAATTTTTTGTACCAAGAGGAAACGGTTTTCTTCCCACAAACAACTCTTCCTTTTATCGTAGAAACATATCGAATTCAGATTATCACCTTTTCTTTTAAGATGGCATTCTCTGTTTAACAATGAATTAAAGCCTTTCGTTTTTTCCCATTCATTAAAACAGAGAGTGGTTTATTAAATTCAACATGTTTAATAAACTCGGTTTCTTTTACAACTCTTTGTTCTTTTAAAGTTTCCATTTTTAGTTTCGAAGTTCTGGAATTATGTGGTACTGAAAAATAGCCCACGTTCATCGACGTTACGTTATGAAAAAAGTGTGAACCCAGTGAACCATCTAACGGAAAACCAGGTAATCCCATTTCAATAATAATACGAGCTTTTGAAATGTGTGCCCACAAAACTGGAATTCCTGTGTACGGGTCGCGCGATCCCCAACGTCCCGGACCAATTAATATATATTCTTTGCCTTCCGCTTCCAACTGCTTATTCATCTGGCTAATTTCCTGCGCCATCTGTTTGGTTTTCATTTTATCGAATTTATCAGGGTCAACATAAATTACGTCCCTAATATCTTCGATTTTACCGTTTCCCATTCCATGCTCAGCGTACATAAAAATCCGATCGTCTTCCACCATTTCCAAATCTACTTCAACCTGCTCTTCAATGCGGATTAAAGGTTTTATCTGCAACAAATAGAATGTAGGCAAGCCATTTTCTTCCTTTTCCAAATCTATTGCATACTCAATTTCAACCGGCGATCCCATGGCTTCTTTAAATAATTTTAAAAGAATTTGAAGCGTTTCTGCCAGCGGCAAATAATTGTATTTTAAAATATTTGCAAAGTCGATAACACGAGGTCCTTTTTGTTGAATTCCTGGAATCAGATCATCATTTTCGATGCTGTAAGTTGAAGCTAAATGTTCCAAGGTTCCATCCTCTTCGGCATCTTTTATTCTGAATTTCTTAATAGCAGCATCTTCTCCATTACTTACCAAATCGAATTCAGACTGAGTAAGATCTAAGGCATAAAACTGTTTTTGCGAATCACGAATTTGATCTTTCAACGAAGTCGGATTTATTTGCGGATAATTTGGACAAAACCGAAATGAATTCTCACCACCAACAACATACATTCCCAAACCAACTGCGGCCACAGAAAATCCATCTTCAGGTTTCATATACGAAATGGGATAGTAATTATACGATTGCGCAACCCCCGAAACACTCGGATAATATTTATCACTATAATTATGCCCTATAACTTCCTGGATAACTACAGCCATTTTCTCCTCTTCAATTTTATAATTTACCGCATCGAAATAGGCTTGTGCTGAATCTGTAAAAATGCTAGCATAAACCAATTTAATTGCCGTTTCCAACTGCTGGTAGCGAACCTCAATATCGATATGATTATTAGGAATTAAATAGGTGGCATAAACTCCGGAGAAAGGTTGCAGCAACGAATCTTCAAACAATCCAGACGAACGAACTGCCAAAGGTTTAATCATTTCTTCTAAATACTCCATCAATAGGTTTTTCACTTTATCATCAAACTCCGATTCTAAAAAATGCTGACGAATAGTATCATAATTATTTGATGAATAAATATCGTCGTACAGATTATTTATTTCAACAAATTTATCGAATTCGTAAGCACCCAAAACCGCAGTTGCCGGAATGCGAATATTTAACTTGGGAATAAGTTTGTGGAAATTAATGTTTTCAATAAAATTACAGATAAATGCAATCCCGCGCCCTTTTCCTCCCAAAGAACCCTTTGCAAGCCTCATCACAAAACTATTAGAATTAACAAAAGTCGAGTCGAAATTTACAATCGTACCTTTCCTCTTTTCAGACTCTACCTTTCTAAAAACTTTAAGACAAAATTTCCTCAAATCTTCCGGCGACTTAAAGTCCTCTGTCTTTATTGGGCGTAATCGCTCCGCCATATTAATTTCACCCCGTGCCATTAACCATGTAGAAAAGGAATTCCGTTTGCCGTGATAATCCAAAGCCTCTGCTGGAATTTCCTTAAACATTTTCTGAAATTTCTGCAAATTTTCCGCCTCGCTCAAAGGTTTTCCATCTTGCCCTTTAAATACAAAATTTCCAAAACCCAAACGCCGATACAAAAAGTTAAGAATATCCATCGACAAACTCTCCGAATTTTTATTAATAAAATCGGCATTTACACTTTTCGCACGTTCGGCATTCGAAATATCGTGCGATTGTAACAGCAATGGAATTTGATATTTAAAAGTACTCTCGGCATATTTTAACAATTCAATTCCAGCATCTTCATCATCAACTCCATTCTTTTCGAACTTCACATCGGAAATTACACAAAGTATATATTTTTTATAGCTGTTTATAATCCGCACCGCTTCTTCGTAAGTGCTCACCAAAAGCACTTTTGGGCGAGCTCGCATTCTTAAAATTTTATGCAATTCGTCTTTCGCATCCTCTTTAACCAGCATTTGGGTTTGTGTCATTACCGTTGTAAACAACATGGGCAAATACCGCGAGTAATACTGAATACTGTCTTCTACCAAAAGAATAACCCGAACGTTTCCGTTTTGCGTATCGCGAGCTACGTTCTTTTTGTCCTCGATGTATTTAATCATTGCCAGGAACACGTTGGAATTTCCGTTCCACACAAAAATCCTGTCTATAAAATCGTGTTTACTTCCTTCCACTTGAAAATAACGCAAATCGGCATTGTTATTTACCAATAACAAAAGTGAAACATTGGGACGCATTTTGCGAATTTCACGAGCAGTTTCAACCGGCGTATCTTTATCTACCCCAGCCATTACAATAATTATATCAAAATCTTTGTGTTTCAGAGTAAACAGTGCATCTTCCATAGAATTTACACTGGTAAAACGAGGAGCCGTGTATAAATTTAACTGAAGGTATTCACCAAATATTTTATCACTGAATTGTCCTTCGCGAACAATGGAATAAGAATCGTACAAAGTAGCAACCAGCAGTACTTCTTTTACTTTTGTTGGCATCAATTCCTGAAAAATATCGCGGTCAGTTTTTTTCTTTTTATAAATGTTTGCAAGCGAAATATTTTCGATATCCATATTCTCAAATTTAAATGGATGAAGTTAGAGAAAAATCAATAAACACAAGCTCTATTCAACATCAAAAAATT
>JABMPI010000747.1 GCA_013203755.1 Bacteroidota bacterium | reverse complement strand
TTTGGAGAGACAAAGAATTTGAAAATATATTAACTGATAATTTCCAAATTATTAAACCCAATTTTTCGGGTTCCTATTTGGTTTGAGTATATCCAAGTTTGTTCTTGAACGCTAAATTATAAAATATAAGAGGATTATTAGGGTGAACAAATGGGTGAACACGTTTATTCTCAAGTTAAAGGTTAAAACCCTGCAATTTCATTGCGGTTACTTTAGTTTCTATAAATTTCTAATGTTGAATATCGATCAACGAATAAAGGATTGTTTTCCTATAGCGTAATTACCAATACTTCAAAATTCTTAAATCGTTAATAGGTGTTCGTTATTCAACTATATTTAAAAGGAATTTCATTCCTTGCTTTGTTAAAACTATGGATTTTCAATCCATAATGGTTTATTAAAAACGAAATCAATGCGAATTCTATTCGCTCTGTTCATATGCTTTCCAACGATGGTTTTTGCTCAAAAAAATCAATCCTCATAAAAACGAACAGATTAGTTATTACTGATTAAAATTGAATTCATCTTTATTTTCTATATTTGTGTACTGATACGAAACAAAAAATGGAATAAAGTTTCAATTTGTTTCAAATCAATTTTACTAAAAACCTAACTAATACTTTTTGAACTTGGATAATAACAAGCTTAATAAGAAATTAATTGATCGCCTGAAAAATGGTGACATGGTAGCATTCGATGCCTTTTACAAAATTTACAGTGGCAGGCTGTTCGGCTTTGTATTTAGCATAATTAAACAAGAGCTGGATGCTGAAGGAATTGTGCAGGAAGTTTTTATTAAAATTTGGGAATCGAGGCATAAAATCGCGGATTATTCTACTTTCGAGTCCTTTCTTTTTTCAATTGCCCACAACACAACTATTAGCTTATTACGTAAAAGGTTAAACGAAAAAAAGTACCTCGAGCACTTGCGAAGTATTCAAGTTGAAATCTCATCGACCGACATCATTGAAGAGATTCATTTTAATGAAATAAAGGAAAAATTTGACCACCTTATTAACCGCCTTAGTCCGAGGCAAAAAGAAATCTATCTTCTTAGTCGTGAAGATGGATTAACCCACAAAGAAATTGCTGAAAAATTGGGTATTTCCAAAAACACAGTTGAAATACATATGTCTAAAGCAATTAAATTCATAAAAAGTAACATCGATAATACTTTGTTAACCAGCCTGTTATTTGCCTACTTTTTTATTCTGTAAAAAAAAGATTGATTTCGGGTAGTGGTTATTCAAATTTCAAACGTAAACTATATAAACAGCGACATACAACTCGCATAGATTTAGTTTGGTTAGTTTTGAAGTGCCTCTCCTTTTTCATAGAGGAGGGGCACATGCAAAAAGAAGAAGAAGAATGAAAAAAGGCTTACTGCATAAATTTTTAAATAATCGGTGTACTTCGGAAGAATTACGGGAAGTTATAGATTGGGTAAAAACCGACGCCTTAAATAAAGATGGCGAATCGATTAATTACCAGGAGTGGAATAAATATGCTGGAGAAGAATTTTCTTCGGATAAAGTGCGGATGGATAGTATGCTGGATAAAATCCACCATAAAATAAATATTGGGCAAAATCGTATGCTCGAAAGAACTACTAAATCGGTATCGATGCTTACCTGGATTACCCGGGTTGCAGCGGTTTTATTACTACCGGTACTACTCATTTTATCCTATGTAATTTCACAACCTTTTCATTTTGCAAATACATTTGCTCAGGCAAAAATAGATTTTGTTGAAGTAATTGCTCCAATTGGTTCCAAAACAGTTGTTCATTTAGAAGATGGAACTAATGTTTTCTTAAATCACGGTAGTACACTAAAATATCCACAAAAATTTATTGGAAAATCAAGAGAAGTTCAATTAACCGGCGAAGGCTATTTCGATGTTGCTCATAATCCGGACAAACCTTTTTTAGTAAACGTCAATAATATACAGGTAAAAGCTTTAGGCACCTCATTTAATGTGATGGCATACCCGGATGAACAAGTTCTTGAAACAACTCTTGTGGAAGGCAAAGTAATTCTTGGACAGGTAAACGCAAAGGGGAAACTTATACATTTGGAAGAAATGAAACCCGGACAAAATATTAGTATCAATTTAAATACAAATACATTTAAAAGTAATTTTGGCGAGGTTGAAAAATACACTTCGTGGAAAGAAGGCAAACTTATTTTTAAAAATGAATCAATAAGTCAAATTTCAAGACGCTTAAGTCGTTGGTACAACGTAGACATAGAATTTACTGATAACTTAGTTCAAAATTATACGTACACAGCTACGTTTGTAGACGAAACTATTTTTCAAATACTTGATCTTATGGTACTTGCAACACCAATTTGTTATAAAACCCTGCCGCGGGAAAAGATGACGGATGGAACTTTTTCAAAACAAAAAATCACAATCGGATTAAAGAAATAAAATACATTAACTAATTACTAATTAAACTATTATTGCCTATGAGAAAAGATTAAAGCGTAAAAAACAACAGGGAAATGCTACAACATCTCCCTGCCTGCAATTAAAAATACCCTCAATGAGTATTTATAACTAAAACATTACAAAAGTATGAAAAAAATTATTGAGGTGTATACTTAGTTACTAACTTTAATTTG
>JABMPI010000746.1 GCA_013203755.1 Bacteroidota bacterium | reverse complement strand
TTTTCCTTACCTTTTGTTTGTTTACTACTAAAAAAATGTAACTCTGTAACTAATACTCAAAAGAATTAATAAAGAGAGAGTTGTGAGGTTACGTTTTAATTTTTCAATTTGTGACGGTTACACTTTTTTTGTAACCGGACTTTAGCTTGGTTTTGGGTTACGTTTTGGGTTTCCTCTGTTACATTTTTATTTTAGGGTTTGTAACTTTTTATATAATTAATAATCAAAGGTTTAGTTACTTGAAATTGGTCGGTTACGGAGTTACACTTTTTTTGTACGAAACCTATTAGAGCTGGAGAAATATTACCGGAGGATTTTAATTACTTTTGATCGTGTTACTTGTCTTGGTGGTAAAACCAATATTATCAATGAGGCAAACTCCGCGTAAATTTACCGTTTCTATTCCCGTTAAACCTTATGTAAACCGATACCTGGAAATCAACTATGGTGGTCCTATCGATTTTACATCTGATCCATCATCCAATAAGTTCTTTCAGGATCTTTTGCGTAAACCGGATTCATCACGTGATAAACAATATCCGGATACAATATTTACTTATACTGAAGTAGTCCAGGTGCTTATTTCTGAGCATGACTTTTACCGTTATGGCTGGGAGCTGACTAAAACTGATATAGTTGCCTTTGGTAAACGATTCGAGGAGCAGGCAAAAATACTCATGCGTAGTATGATTGGTGTATATCATGGGTTAGGACTTCCGGTTTTTAAATGCATCTACAAGTTTCAGAACCGTTTTCAGTTTGATGAAGATGTTTGGAAATATGAAGCCATTAAAAAGGATTTCTATAGAAACGGTTTTAAAGAACAAATTGATTTTGATAATGAAATATTTACAAAAATAGAAGGAATAGTTCTGCGCAATCTGTATGAATTAGGGACAATTAGTAAACAGGCAAAAAAAGAGTATGATCCAGCTTAGCAAACCCTCCGATAACATGGGCGGCTTACTTCAATTGTGGGCAGTACCAAACTCTGATTATTATGTAAACGGACCTTACGTTGTTTTTACAACTACAGACAATATCTATCAGCTCTATTGTTCTTCAGAATCCTTAGCTTATAAGGAACCATCTAAACGAACCAATGCAGGGATTCACTACAACTGTTCTGTTTCAGGATTTATTCCAAAGGATTCAGAAGAGATACAACTTGCATTGAATAAAATGGAATACCGCCTTTATGTTGTAATCTTTCAGGACGGAAACGGAAACTATAAATTGAGTGGCACTGCCTTTTATCCTTTACGACTCTCTGCTTCACTGAAAACAGGAAAACAGACCAGCGACCGGGCAGGTTATGAAATTCAGTTTTTGGGAGAGACTTTATCCCGGGCAGTTTTAATAAATAATCCATTCTGATCTTTTTGAATAGCTTTTTATCTTATTAGATGGTCTCTCATCCTGTTCAATAGTTCATTGCTCTAATTACAGTCTTTCTATAAAGTAGGGTGTTTGGTTCAGAAAGTTCTAATTCGAGGCTTGTGAAGTTCTGGAATTGGGAGTCCCGATGATGAATCGGGATGACCAATTACAGGGCAAGCGTAACGAAGAAGTCGGACTTTCTGGACAAACACTAATTACAGGCAGTATCTGTCCTTGATACCGCCTCTTTTGCAGCCTTAATTTGCAGGTAAAAGAGCACATTATGGCTAAAAAAGTAATTGTTATTGACGGATATATCGGCTCTTATGCTTTTTCCAAACAATTTATCCGCAATGAACTGGAAGGGAATTCGAAAAATCCGGTAGAGGTGAAAATATCAAGTTTGGGAGGTTCAGTTGATCATGCCCTGAATATCTATGACCAGTTTGTTGAACATGGAAATGTAACGGCTGAGCTTTCTGCTTTTGTGGCCAGTTCGGCTACCATCATCTCTCTTGGTGCTAAAACAGTTCGAATGAATGAGAATTCTTTTTACCTCATTCATAAAGCAATGAACTGGGTGGATGAATGGGGAACAATGAACGAAGATGAAATTGAATCGCTCATTGCCAAACTGGAGAAACAGAAACAGGAGTTGGCAAAAGTTACGCTGCAGCTGGCTAAAATGTATGTAGCTAAATCAGGTAAGGCATTGGATAAAGTCATCGACCTAATGAAACAGGAAACCTGGCTTACTGCTGAAGAAGCTTTGGAGTGGGGTTTTGTTGATGAAGTTTTTATTCCGGATGTCGCCGAAAACTTCCTTGAGAACATACAAAT
>JABMPI010000745.1 GCA_013203755.1 Bacteroidota bacterium | reverse complement strand
GCTGTAACGTAAGGATTCGCAGCTACTTGAAGGAAAACTACACCAGTTGCCAATACAAATGTTCCTATTAGGAAAATTGGAAACGAAGGAAGTTTAGCTGCCGGGATGTATATCAGACTTCCCAAAGCCATCAATACTAAACCTGCTATTACTGTCATCTTGTAACCAATTTTGTCAATCAACCTTCCTGTGGGGATCGCCATTATCGGATAGGCAATAAAAAATGCAGAAGATAAAAACTGTGCTCCCATTTCAGACAAACCGAAGATCTCTTTTACCGGAGCACTAAGTGTAATAATAAAGGTGGTTGCAAAACCAAAGATAAAAAAGATGGCGCCGAATACGGACATGCCAACTGCTAAATTGTTGTTTTTTTGTTCCATTATAAGTTGGATTTAAGTTAAATTATTCAATTAAAGTCTTTTTTGATGTAGCGAAGCAAATTTAAAAATATTATGCAATTCTTTCTGTTATTCTAACATATTCTTATTATTTATTCTGAATTAAAACAAAATTATCAATTTCTCCTTTCCTGAATATATCGCTTATGTTATTCGTTGAGAAATAAAATGGTTAAATGAAAAATGGTATAATTCCTTATTTTACAAATGTCTCTTTTAAAATTAAGTAGTAGTTTTGTACCAGAATTAGAAACATGCGGCGTATAGTTAAAACAACAATGAAAGTATTGGGTTGGATTCTTTTGATTCCGGTTTATATTTATAAGTATGGGATTTCGCCATTAACCCCGGCGTCGTGCCGGCATTACCCAACTTGCTCCGAATATGCTGTTCAGGCACTAAAAATACATGGGCCTTTTAAAGGATTCTGGTTGGCAACCAAACGAATATCAAAATGCCATCCGTGGGGAACGCATGGGCACGACCCAGTTCCACCCAAAAACGGGAAAGTTTCCAATTAGGACACTAATCTCAATTAATTGTCGGATTTCAAAAAGTTAAAACTAAATTTGTAATTCATTGTTTTAGGTGAAACGAGCATAATAAAAACTGACTTACAGGTGGATGTTTATAAAGCGAGTTCCATATGATACCATAAAAAACTAGCAATTATAATCACATGAAATTTTCAAGTTAATATCAATGAAAAAAACACTCTTATTATTACTAATTGCTGCGCTATTCGCGGCATGTAATTCAAATAAATCAAAAAAAGTTAGCAACATTGTTACGGTAAGTATTTTGCCACAAAAAACATTTGTGCAGAAAATTGCTGGGGACGATTTTGAGGTGAATGTATTAGTACCCCGTGGATCGAGCCCTGCAGCTTATAGTTTGTTGCCTTCGCAATTGAAGGCAATTGCTGGTTCGGCAGTTTGGTTTCGCATTGGTTACATTGGTTTCGAATATTCGTGGGCAGAAAAAATTATGGAAGCCAATGGAGATATGAAAGTTGTTGATTTATCGAAAGGACTGGATTTAATAGTCGATGAAGAAGAGCAACATGGTGACCACGTTCACATGAATGGGGTTGATCCACATATTTGGCTTTCTCCGCTTTTGGTAAAACAAATGGCTCAGAAAATATTAGATGAACTTTCGGTATTAAAACCAGAAAAGAGTGTGGAGTACAAAGGGAATTATTTAAAATTTGTGAAGGAGATTGACCAGCTAAATATTGAAATAAAGAATAAATTGAAATCTTTTCAGGGTAAAAAATTTATTGTATTTCACCCAAGTCTAACGTATTTCGCCCGCGATTACGGATTGGAGCAATTCTCGCTGGAAACAGGAGGCAAAGAACCAACACCAAAACAATTAGCAAGTGTTGTTGATTTGGCAAAAGCCGAAAATATTAAAGTAATTTATATTCAAGATGAATTCGACCGTGAACATGCCAGGGTTTTTGCTGAAGAGATTGGTGGAGAGATAATTCAATTGCGTCCACTCGATGCTGTATGGGTTGATAATTTGAAGGAGATAACCAATATTTTCACTGATAATTTTTAATGGAATCCTTAATTAAAATATCAAACCTTAATATTGGATACGACAGGATTCCTGTATTACAAAATGTAAACCTCGAGATTCGAGAACAAGACTTTATTGGTGTGATTGGCCCAAATGGCGGCGGTAAAACAACACTTTTAAAGGCTATTCTTGGCTTACTTAAACCATTTAGTGGAACCATTGAATTCAGAAAAGATCTAAACGGAAAGAAAAAACCGATTGGATACTTACCACAGGTAAAACACATCGATCGTAAATTTCCGATTACCGTTTTTGATGTAGTGCGTTCCGGTTCAATTATGGAGGGAGCTGCAAAATCAAAAACAATTATAAAAGATAGAGTTGAACAATTGTTGGATGAAATGGGAGTTTCCAATATTCGAAACAAAGCCATTGGTGAACTTTCGGGAGGGCAAATGCAACGCGTATTTTTATGTCGTGCCTTGTTAAGCGATCCCAAAGTTTTGATTCTCGACGAACCCGATACTTTTGTTGACAACCGTTTTGAAGGTGAATTGTATGAACGATTGCGAAGGTTGAATGAAGAAATTGCTATTGTTTTGGTTTCGCACGATGTGGGTACTATTTCGAGCTATGTAAAAACCATTGCTTGTGTAAATGGCGATTTGCATTATCACCTCAGCAACCATATTTCGCAAGAGCAATTGGATGGATATAATTGCCCGATTCAGGTAATTTCACACGGCGAGATTCCACACACCGTATTAAAACATCATCATTAATGAGTGCTATTATCGAACTGTTTCAATACGATTTTTTTCAGAAAGCCTTTCTTGCAGCTATTTTTGCTAGTATTTCGTGCGGAATAATTGGCAGCTATATTGTTTCGAGGCGTATTGTATTTATTAGTGGTGGAATTACTCACGCTTCGTTTGGCGGAATAGGGTTGGCTTTTTTGCTTGGCTTTGAACCTTTACTTGGAGCAGCATTATTTGCAATTCTTTCTGCACTGGGAATTCAATTTTTTACCAAAGTTGCTGAAATTCGAGAAGACTCTTCCATAGCAATTTGGTGGTCACTGGGAATGGCACTGGGAATAATATTTGTATTTCTTACTCCGGGTTACACACCGAACTTAATGAGCTACCTTTTTGGAAATATTTTAACCGTAACCAGTTCAGAATTATGGTGGATGTTTGCTTTGAATGTGGTCATCATTGCATTTTTTGTATTACTGTTTACAAAAATATTATACATCGCTTTCGATGAGGAATTTGCTCGTGCTGCGGGTTTGCCGGTGGCACTGTTTAATTATCTAACGATGACGTTAATTGCTCTTACTGTAGTTTTAAATATTCGGGTGGTTGGAATTATTCTGATTTTATCGTTACTAACCATTCCGCAAGCTACAGCAAATTTATATACCAAAGATTTTAAAAAGCTCATTGTTTTGTCATCTGTATTTGCATTTTTAGGAACCATTTCCGGTCTGTTTATCTCTTCCTTTTTAGATATTCCATCCGGCGCGGCAATTATATTTACTCTGGTTATTATGTTTGGGGTATTGCGATTGGCGAAGTACTTTATGAAATGATTGGTAAAACTAAATCTTCATAAAAAAACTAAGGCTTCTTATAATCATATTGTTACTTCCCTAAATGTTTCGATAGCTATTAGTATTGATAGTTTAAAAAGTGTTGCAAACTCAAGCCATTCAAGCCAAAATCTTCATTGTATAATTTGTTATGATTGATTGATATTAATATTTGTTGATTCAATTCATTTCTTACAAAGTCGTGTAATTAATTCAATTTCAAAATGAGCTATATAAAATCAAAGTATTTTTAACGTTTAGCAATTTGTAAAATTCTTGCATCCGTCAGCCGACGGACGGAATAAATTTTCAAAGAAGATATACTTTCAAAGACAAAGATTTTATCGTGCATTTTGAAATTTAATTGGTATAATCAGATTTTTCCATTTGGTATTAATAAAGGATGTAAATTAAATTTTTGAAATACCTGATAGTGAAAACTGATAAAATTTTTAAATAACTTCGAGAAAATTGTGACAACTACCATTTTATCTGATAGTAGTTTTGCATTGAAACTATATAAGTTTTAAGCATTTATAAACTAAAACTATTTTAAGATGAAAAATTTTATCAAATGTCTTTTGACAGTTGGAATCCTGATTTTTTCAGAAGCAACTTTAATGGCTCAGAGTGGAGAAAAAACCTCTCAGCAGGGAATGATGAAAGACTGAGGGGGGGGGGCAGGTCAAAAGATATAAAATGTCGATATTTGGGCAACCAATATTAACTGTTACAT
>JABMPI010000744.1 GCA_013203755.1 Bacteroidota bacterium | reverse complement strand
TGGGACATTAACTCAGTTGGTTTAGAGTGTTACCTTGACAGGGTAGAAGTCTCTGGTTCGAATCCAGTATGTCCCACAATTTTAAAATCTCTTTTATTTTTTTCTGATACCCCGAATTTGAATGATAAAGAAAACACATCCGGAACAAAAAAGCCATCACAAAATTGCAATGGCTTTCAAAATATTTTAATTCTAATATTTTACATTTTTTTTACTCTCCCCGAACCGGCAACCGAAGAATCGATACTTGGATTTCCTTTATAAATAACATCACCCGAACCGGCAACTCTCGCTTTAATAGAACCATTGGAAAAAACCGAACAATTTCCAGAACCGGAAACTCGCACAACTACATCGTTAACTTCAAAACCAATTGCTTTAACATTACCTGAGCCTGAAATAGAAACTGAAAGATCATCGGCTACACCACCATCTTTAATTATAATATCACCAGAACCTGAAATAGTTGAACTAACGCGTTTCGCATCCAATTCATCGATAATAATATTTCCACTGCCACTAACCGCCAATTCTAAAATTCTGGTTTCAATGTCTTTTGCAATAATATCTCCAGAACCGGAAACGGACAAGCCATCAATCTCTGGCATTGTAATATAAATTTCAATTTTACCTGGTTCAAATTTTTTCCAGAAATAATTGGTATTCGGGAATTTTATATTTAGTGTTCTACCTTTTACTTCGGTAATAATTTCTTTCAAAGTTGAAGATTTTGCAATAATTTTAACACTCTGCTTTTTACCTTCCTCGATATACACTTTTGCCGGAATTCTTAAACCTACCTCAGAAAACGTAGGAACATTACGCTCCTCGCCTTCAGCAAATGCTGAATTAAAAAGAAACACTCCTAAAATAAACACGCTGAAAAACAGTATTCGAACCTTCATAATTGATGTAATTTTTTATTTTTTCTTTAATACTGTGTTAAGACGAATAAAACTGGTGGAAGTTGCATAACAACGTAAAAAAATATTTTTTTTATTGTCAGGATTCAATTAGTCCTTCAGGCAAATTTAAGATAATTGTTTTTTGTGCTTCATTTATTTCTACTACCAATTCATCGTTATAGGGAATTAATAGCTCCTCGCCACGAAAATTAACCGTAACAACAATATTGCCGGCATAATCGTCTACCTGGCTAATCAGCCCTATTTCACCAATCGTTTTATCAATCAATAAATAATTCTCAAACTGAGATTCCAACGACTGCTCCGGTTCATCCACTATTTCTGTTTGATACAAATAGACAGAATTACCAACTAAACGCTTGGCGTATTTTTCTGTGTCTACCAAATCTAAAGTAACTATTGCAGTATTCCCGGTTTTAAAACGTAATCCTCCGTCTTTCAAAAAAAAGGGAACCAGTAATCCTTCCAGTTCAATAAAAAAACGCTCAGTTTCTTCCACCGAATATTCAAAATGCGGTTCAAACTCGAGAACTACTTCACCATGAATTCCATGAGTTTTTCTAATAAATCCTATATTTTCGCAATCTACTTTAGGTATTGTTTCCATAAGTAACAAAGATAATTATTTCCAAACAGTTGAGTAAAAAAAAACCATTCGCCGTTTGACGAATGGTTTTCTATTTCAGATGTGTTGTCTTTCTTAAGATTCTGCACCCTCTTCTTTCGGAGCTTCTTCAACTACAGCAGGTGCTTTAGTTTCAGTAACTTCTTTTGCTTCAGCAACTACTTCTTCTTTTGCAGGAGCAGCTTTTGCTTCAGCAACTACTTCCTCTTTTGCAGGGGCAGCATTTGCTTCTGCTTCTGCTTTTGCAGCAGCAAGATTAGCAGCTGCTTCAGCAGCTTTTGCTTCTGCTTCTACTTTTGCTTCCGCTTCTACTTTTGCTTTTGCAGCTTCAAGGTTAGCAGCTACTTCAGCAGCAGCAGCAGCTTCTTCAGCTTTTGCCTCAGCAACTTTAGCTTCCGCTTCAGCAACTAATGCAGAATTTCTTGCAACAATCGTAGCAGATCTGTCTTCTTTGATTTTAGTTTCAGCTTCAAATTGTTTTTGGGTTTCAGCTTCCGCATCACCCGCTAAACGATCGATTTTTGCTTGAATTTTGGCATCTTTTTCAGACAACCAGTTATCCAAACGTTTTTCAGCTTCAGCTTCATCAAAAGCTCCTTTTTTAACTCCACCCATTAAGTGATTTTTGTACAATACTCCTTTGTACGACAAAATTCCCCTAACAGTGTCAGTAGGTTGTGCGCCTTTTGTAAGCCAATCGAAGGCTTTATCAAAATCGAGATCTATCGTTGCAGGATTTGAATTAGGATTGTATGTTCCAATCCTTTCAATGTACCTGCCATCTCGTGGCGCCCTGCCGTCTGCTACCACAATGTGATAGTAGGCATAACGTTTGCGGCCGTGCCGCGCTAGTCTCATTTTTACTGGCATAATTCTATATTTTATTTTGAAAAATGTGGCGCAAAGATAGCATAAAAAACTGTTTAATAAATTATTACAGCTTTATTTTTTGAATGTTAATTGCCTGTATTTAAAGTGTCAGAAAATCGTGCAGTAAACTAATTTATTAGCTACCTCTCTTTATACTGCTCTTCGTAATATTTCTGGTAATCGCCCGAGGTAACATTGTCCAACCACTTTTCATTTTCGAGATACCAATCTATTGTTTTTTCAATTCCTTCTTCGAATTGTAATGAAGGCTCCCATCCTAATTCGTTTTTAATTTTTGTGGCATCAATGGCATAACGCAAATCGTGTCCGGCGCGGT
>JABMPI010000743.1 GCA_013203755.1 Bacteroidota bacterium | reverse complement strand
GGTCTGTACGTTCAATAATATCGCCTGTCAACAAATCGTAAGCATGGTTTTCAACAATAATTGTTTTACCATGAATAATTGGTGGATTATAGTATTCAAATTCTCTGTCCCAAATCACTTTCCCATCCGAAGCACGGTAAACAATCATTCGTGTACCCTCTTCTCCTTTTACCATATCGCGCGATGGACGGGTTGCATGAAGAAGAACATCATGCTCTTCACTGTAACTCAACCAACTTCCAAAAATATCTTTGTTCGTTTGCCAAATGGTATCTCCGGTTTCAATATTTAAAGCAGTTAATGCAAAATCTCCGTCTAATTCTATTCCTCGTCTCGAAAGCAGGTTTAGCATAGCAGCTGGTAGTTTATCCAATACATAAAGTGTTTTATCGCTGGACGTAATACCGTTATGAATAAAACCGTAATTTGATTTGGTTTTCCACTTTACATCAAAACTGTGCCTATCGGAAATAACCAATTCTGAACTTGCACTTAATCCAAATTCAAACATTCCTCCGGTACGATCATTGTTTGCTTCAATTAATTCAACGTAGGTATCAATCTCCTCTTTCGATTTTAAATGATTTTTAATTTGAGTTGAAAATTTTGAATAATTGGCTCCGGTAATTAAACTTTTTCCAGAAACTCCGATAAATGCACATTGAGCTCTTCCCGGCATCCAAACGGTATTCACAGTTTCTCCAGTTTCAATGTCAAGCACCTGGTACGAAATGCCTTGAGCAACATAAATATAATCTGGCGTAACAATGTAATTTGTACCCCTTGTATTTGTGCCTGGAATATGTTCCTGGTTGTACTGCGGGTTCAACGGATCGTCAACATACGATTCATTAAAATATACTCCATAATTGCCGAGGGTTTCAAATTCCCTTTCCCATAAATTCTGACCGGTGTAAACGTCTCTGGCACTTATACTTTTTAGTCCTTCAATAATCAGTTTCCCATCCATTATTTGCTCCGGTGGACCGTGTCCGTGCCTTGGAAGTACTTCCATGTTCGAGCTTCCACCAAACCAAAGAACTCCAAGTGGAAGTTTAACCAAATCGTCGTTTGATTTAATTGTGTTGGCTATACTCCCGTATAAGTGTGTCCAGTTTGCCGATCCATCGGGTGCACCTTCGCGCGAAAGAAGAAGACTATTTGCATCCGCACTCATAATTTTCAATCCATCTAAGGGATTAGATTTTATCAACGATTGAATAGATGCTAAATCAGATTCATTGCCACCAATCCAAATATTACCTCCAAACGGACGAGTAGATGAATGAACTTTTCCGAGTAATATTGCTGCAGATTCCTGATCGTAATTGCCAATATTTTCAATAATAGTAAGTGATGAAAAGTAAGGTGCTAAATCAAGTTTTTGAGGAGTATTTGTAAGAAATGCAACTTTGCTTGCCTTCATCTCCATGGCATCAAAATCTCTCCTCAGTTTATCAATTTTTGCAGCGTCAGAATCAATCACAATTATTGAAAGATCAGATTTGTTGGCAATAGCAGCCAATAAATCAGGTTTGTTAGCTCCAAAATAAAGTGTGTATCCTTTGTTTTTTTCTGTATTAAATAGAATGTTTTCAGCTTCTCTTTCAACCGATTTTGAAATGTCTATATTTTTTGATTTTGGATAAGTATGAGCATCTTCTTTTGGTTTATCAGCACCAAAAGCCAAAATTTCACCTTCTAAAGTAACTGCAAATATTTTTCCGTTGGCAGCAATAATTCTTTCAACACTTCCCCTTATTCTTTTTTCCCAAAGAACTGTTGGTTCGCTATTTTTATTCAATTGAATAGCAGACAATTTATTTTTACCACCAGCGTATAAACGCGAACCCGCTTGAATTAAATCTCCCGATGCATCAACTGGCAATGACCATAAAATTTCACCTGGATTTTTTGGATTTCGCGCAACAACAGATTTTCCTGAGAAATAGAAATTCTCCTTATCTAAAACCGGATATTTTTCCATTAAGGGCGAAACCTTTTTGCCATCCTCACAATTGTAAATAAAGGTATTTCTATCGCGATGATGGTTTACAAAATAATCGCCTCGAGTACTTACAAAAGCGCCACCACTTTTATTGTAGTCGTTAATAAAGTAGTAATTTAATTCTCCTGTTTTACGATTAAAACAACCTGGTACCGAGCGGCCACCCGGAATAAACAGATAATCTTCGTTTAACGCCATTGTTCCCTGAGGTGCAATTCCTGCAAAAGAAAATGCATTGTGAGGTTGTTTGATATAATCGGAACTGGTACCGTCATTTTTCCAAATAACCGAACCATCTTTTGTATCTATTGCATAAATAAATGTCCCCATAGATGGCCAAATACTTGCGGCAAAGTAGGCTACTCCATCGTCAACAACAACACCACCACGCGCAGGCCACGAAGAAATAAGTCGTTTGTTTCCCAGTGATTTTCTTTCTGCCGGACCACCTCTGAATTTCCAGTTTAGCTTACCCTTTTTTGCTGAAAGACAATACAAGTATCCATCGTCGCTCGTAAAATATATATTATTATTGTGGTAGGCGAGGGGCAAACGAACCGGCCCGTCTGCATAAAAAGCCCACACTTCTTCACCTGTATTATTATTAATTGCAACAATTTTATCCTGATCGTTAAAACCAACATATAGAATGTCACCAACAGAAATTGGCTCAAATAATCTGTCAAAGTTCATCAAATCCTGGTTTAGCGGATCGTCCCAAACCATCTCTCTTGCAGTGTAATGACGCGTCCATTGCAGATGCAAATCTGCCGGGATTTCTTGCGGACTGGATGCAGTTCTTCCTGAATCGTAACGCCACATTGGCCAGTCTTGTGCGAACAATTGCGCAGTAGAAAAAAATAGTAGAAATAAACAAAGTCCTTTAATAATGTGGCTTCTCATTGTGAAAATTTTGTAAGTAATTATTTCGCTAAAAATAGTATTTATTCTGTTGTTTGAATTATACTGGAATATGTTTCCCGTTTTTAATATTTAAAACTGTATCGGCTTTTACGCCCAAATCTTTATCGTGTGTTACCAGTAGAATTGTTCCTCCAGAATTTTTATATTCGTTTAAACAATTCATAACAATTTCAACATTTACTTCGTCGAGGTTGCCTGTTATTTCATCGGCAAGCAAAACTGCGGGATTAAAAAGTAATGCCCGTGCCAATGCTGTTCGTTGTTTTTCGCCCGCACTTAATTCTGCAGGAGTGTGATTTATTCTTTTATCAAGTCCCAGCATTTCAATCAATTCTGAAATTTTATTTTCGTCGGGTTTCGAATTCTGAGCCAACGCTGGTACTCGTATATTTTCAATTACGTTTAGGTAAGGAATAAGATGATATTGCTGAAAAACAAAGCCAATATTTTGTGCCCTAAAAAGAGCTCGTTTTTCGGTAGAGAGATTATATATACTTTGTCCATCAACGTAAACTTCTCCCTTTTCAGGTTTTAGCAGCCCACCAGCGGTAAGCAATAAAGTAGTTTTTCCACAACCACTTGGTCCCTGTATTGCAATAAAATCTCCTTTATTTATTGAGAGAGAAAAGTCGTCCAGCGCATAAATATCCTGATCGTCTTTTTGAGATAATTTTGTTATGTTTTCAAATTTCAGCATGGTAAAAGTAAAAGTCTTGTAATCGTAATTTATTCTTCTTTTAATACTTCGGCCGGATCTTGTCTTGCTGCAATTGTTGCTGGAATATATGCTGCTGCCAACGATAATAGCGGCGCAAGAAACAGCACTGCAACAAAAATATTTAATTTAAAAAAGGTGGTAGAAAATATTCCTCCCCAAATAATTCCGGCTCCTATTCCCAGAAAATATCCTGTAAAAGCTCCAATCACCCCAATAATAAATGCCTTTTGAAAGAACAGTTGCATAATTGTGGATTCTCGAACACCAATTGCCCGGAGAATTCCAATTTCACTTTTCCTTTCGCGTACATTTCCTATAAAAAGAAATACAATCCAAATTGCGCTGGTTAGTAAAACCAATGGAAGGAGAATTGCAGTGAAACTTTCATTTTCCATACGTAAATCCTCGCGGTGTTTTATTTCTGCCGAAATAGCTTCTTCTGCCTCTTTCGCTGCCCGATCGCGTGCTTCGGCTCTTACCAGAACTTGTGTTCCTTTTTCCAGAACTTGTGTTCCCGGTAAAATTGAATTTACTTCTTTTCTTACTTCCGCCAATTCATTATCTGCACAATGGCATTTTAAAGCAAGTATTGCATTTATTTCACCTCGTTTATTTAGTAATTCCTGCGATTCTTCTAGATTTATCCAAATTGTAATATCGTCGATGTTGCCACGGGTTTCATTACATTTTTCAATGGTAAAACTCCGGTTCATTAACTCTGTTTTGTCACCTTTTTTAAGTCCCAAACTTTTATGAAGTTCGTAACCCATAATCATAGTTCCCTTTGGAACGGTTTCCATCATTGCTGCTTTTGGCGCTTTGTGTAAAAATGGAACTTCGCCTCGTGTACCTGTCAGAACAATGGTGCGTTGTTTTTCTGGCCAGGTAATTTTTTGTTGTAAAGTGGGTAACAAATGCCTGATTAATACACTGTTTGAAGCTGCCAATGAATCGACATAACTTTCGGGCATATATTTCGATGCAAAATCGTTGGCGTATAAGTCACTTAAATTCTGGTCTTCAGGAAGTATGAGCAGATTAAACCCAAGATCTATTGATATTTTTCTATAATCGTCTTCCAAAACAGCCATGCGTTTTTTTGTCTCTTCCTCTTTGTCAGAAATAATTTTTACGGTTTTGAAATCGTGTATTTGTAACATTGTTAACGCCCCGGTAACAGTTGTAACTGCAAATATTACCGAAATTAACCCTAAAAAGAAATTTAGTTTTCGGCGTTTGATCTCTTTAAAAACCAGATTTGTGATTTTCATTTTAAGACTTCTTTTTTCGTAAATAGAATGAAATTGTGGGCATTGCAATTAAAAGTAATACTACCACAATTATTATATTTCTAGTCAGTGGATTCATTCCTTCCGTTTTAGCTTCAGCAATTTTAGTTGAAATCGATTTTTCGTTTTGAACAGTTTTAATTGCTACAGCAGAAATTTTTACAGTTTCAACTGGTAGTATATCAGTTTCAACCACTTCCTCTACTTGCTTTTCTTCAATGTTTTTTTCAGCCGGTTCTGTTTTTTCTTTTGTAATTGTTTCAGCAACTTTATTCACTTTCTCTTCTTGAATAAAATCCGACATACCAGTTATTTCCGGTAACACTACTTCTTCAATCCAGGACGAATCGCCAACAATTTTTTCCCAGTCAGCGGTAAATAGCAAATCAGCTCCCGGATTGTCTTCTTTTATGGTACACGAACACCAACCAATTACCGAGTTACAAGTTTCCTCTATTAGTTTTTTCTTGATTCCCTTTCCCACCAAAGCAAACAAAACACGGCCTCTTCCAAATACAGGAAAAGCCATGGGAGATTTTATAAAAGGTAAATCAGGCTCGGTACTTAAAAGCATTTTTATAAAAACTTCTTCTGCAGGGTCGTCTCTTGATACTGAAAGCATAGAAAAGTGAACTCCTTGATTTATTATTTCGATGTTGAGTAATTTACCGTCAACATCGGTTGCATCGCTTGCTAATTTTAATTCATTCGACAGTATTTTTAACTCCTTGTTTAAAGTATTAAATGCCTCTGCATTTTTGTCCTTGTCTTTACTCTCTACTAAAATCCACGAGATTGCATCGCCTTTTTGAATGTTGCGAAGAATTTCTTGTCGTGCAGGTGAATCAATAATTTTATCAACATTTTCTTTGGTTAAATCACCCTGCCAAACGATATCACTATTCCGTTGTTCTACAGGATGGAGAAGTAGAATTTGTGGATTTTTAGAATAAGGAATGTTGTATTTGCCAAAGTTGGCCGTTTCTTCAACTACCAAATTTGTAGTGCCATTTTTGTTTAAGGAATTTCTTAAATGTTCTACTGCGAGAGTTTGTTCTGCATTTAAGTTTCCGTTATGAATAATTTCTACTTTATAATTAAATGCCGGCCACATTTCTAAAGCATATCGGAAAACGGGGGTAGTACAAGCCAACAACGACATTGTTTTTAACAAGCTAAAAACTAAAATAATACTTGTACTCCTGACACATTTTAAAATCAACTTTCCCATATCTTCTCTTTTAAAATAGAATAACAAAAATAATATAAAAATGTTAATGGCTTGAAATCTTGTGCTATTTAGAACTGGGGATGATTTAGATGATTTTTAGATAATTATTTGAGGCGGGTTAAATAAAAGAAAAGGAGCCAAATTCTGACTCCCTTCTGATATCTTATATCTGACTAAAATCCATTGGTGTGAGAAAAACCTTTTTCACTTTACTTACTGTATTTGCATACTCTTCTTTTACTTTCATGGTGTTCCATTCGTCACTCTGTACAAATTTCGACCAATTGGCAGTGCGCTCTTCCATGTCTTTAAACCAAAGCATGTAGGTTAATGCAGGCATAAATCGGCCGGCCATTAATTGCCCGAAAAACACAGGATGTAATCCAACTTTTTCAAAAAGTGGAAGTTCTTCGCTGTTAAACATTTTTACTTTTCGGTGACCGGCATCTTCGTTGTAACTTTCGTAGGTGCGCAATTCAAATAAACCTCTCTCTTTTGCAGGCATTTTTAATTGAGGAATTCCATCAAAAGCTTCGGCTAAAAAGGTTTCGTATCTTTCAAAAACAGGTTGGTCTGCTGGAATTTCGGTGTATGTTTTTGCTGCGTCAATAAATATTTTGCTGGTTTTCATCTCCTGGGT
>JABMPI010000742.1 GCA_013203755.1 Bacteroidota bacterium | reverse complement strand
GTTTAAGAGTAACTCCGAAAAAATTTCTTTCGAAAATGTAAGCTGTAAAAATTGCAAGACGCATTTTAATGGAAAATATTGCCCCGAATGTGGGCAGTCCGTTAAAGATTACGACCAACCTTTTACATTTATATTTTACAATTTTGCCGGCGATTTTTTTTCTTTCGATACACGATTTTTTAGAACTTTTGCAGCTCTTTTAATAAAGCCCGGATTTCTTACAAAAGAGTATTTCGATGGACGGCGTGTAAAATATGCACCCCCTTTTCGAATCTTTATTTTCGCTAGTTTTATTCTTTTCTTATTACTTCAAACTTATACAAATAAAGGATTAACAACTGTTTTAGACTCTTCTTTAAAGGAAAGAATTGTAGTTGGAATCGATTCTGTTTCTCTTGCTGCTGCCGATTCTATTTTTAACAATGTTCGGGTTGAAATTGACTCGACATCAATTCCGTTTGCTGATTCGTTATTAAATAATTTGGATTTAATAATAGATTCTACTGGCGAAAGTCTAAACTTTAAATTCAATATGGAAACCTTTCGCGATACGCGCGATTTGAGACAAGGTTTAAATACATTTGCCAACGTATTAGAAAAAAAGCTAGGAGCTGAAAGTGACCCAAATATACAAGCAAGATTGAGAGAAAACATTAGTATGTGTCGCTCGCCAGAACAGGCAGTAGCAAAGATATTGGAATACTTATCGTGGGCATTTTTTCTGTTGCTGCCCATTTTTGCCATCATTTTAAAACTGGTATATTTTCGTCGCAAACAGAATTATATGCGACATCTAATTTTTTCAATTCACATTCACTCCTTTATTTTTATTGTATTAACATTTATTGTTGGCTTGAATCTAATCTTTAACGGAAATTTAGGAACAGTGGTAGCAATTATTTTGCTTTGTATTCCTGTCTATTTTATTGTTGCCTTGAAAAAGTTTTATGGACAGTCAATCAAAAAAGTAATTTTAAAATTCTTTGCTGTTTCATTTTTATACAATATAATCTTTTGGTTTATAGTGGCATTTGTCTTTTTAAACGCTTTAAGTATTATCTAATTGAAATTCACAAATCCTTCACTTCTTGAATTTTATTGTAGAACACCTGATTAACTATCAGCATTTTTTATCTTTGCGAAAAATTTTAAAGATACATTCAATGAATTTTGTTGAAGACTTGAAATGGCGTGGCATGCTGCACGACGTTATGCCTGGAACAGAAGACCAACTAGCAAAAGAGATGACTCCAGCTTATATTGGTTTCGACCCAACTTCCGATTCTCTCCATGTGGGCAGTTTTGCTCAAATAATGTTGTTAAAACGTTTCCAATTGGCAGGTCACAAACCAGTGGCTTTGGTTGGTGGTGCAACAGGAATGATTGGCGACCCTTCAGGAAAATCGCAAGAGCGGAATTTGTTGAACGAGGAGAGTTTGAACAAAAACTTAAATGGAATTAAAGCTCAACTTTCTAAATTTCTTGACTTTGATTCTGGAGAACCAAATGCTGCGGTAATGGTCAATAATTACGATTGGATGAAAGAATTTTCATTTTTAGATTTCATTCGCGATATTGGAAAACATATTCCTGTAAATTACATGATGGCAAAAGAGTCGGTAAAAAAACGTTTAGGTGCCGAATCGAAAGTTGGAATGTCGTTTACAGAATTTACATATCAATTGGTGCAGGGTTACGACTTTTTGTGGTTATACGAAAACATGAACTGCAAACTCCAAATGGGTGGTTCAGATCAGTGGGGAAACATTACCACAGGAACAGAACTTATACGCAGAAAAGCCAGCGGAGAAGCTTTTGCATTAACTATTCCGCTAATTACCAAAGCCGATGGCGGTAAATTTGGAAAAACAGAACAGGGAAATGTTTGGCTCGATCCGGAAAAAACAACTCCCTACCAATTCTATCAATTTTGGTTAAATACTTCGGATGGCGATGCTGAAAAGTACATTAAGGTATTTACTTTACTTCCGCGCGAAGAGGTAACTACATTAATTGAACAACACAAAGAAGCGCCACATGCACGTGCTCTTCAAAAAAAATTGGCTGAAGAAATTACAACAATGGTACACTCAAAAGAAGATTATGAAATGGCAATTGCAGCCTCACAAATTCTTTTTGGAAAAGGTACCGCCGAGCAACTTCATAAATTAAACGAAAACACTTTTCTATCGGTTTTTGAAGGGGTGCCACAATTTAAAATAGCTAAAACTGAATTAGAGGCCGGAATTAATGTAATTGATTTGTTGGCTGAAAAAACTGAAGTTTTCCCGTCGAAAGGTGAGTTACGTAGAACAATTAAAGGGAATGGTTTGAGTATTAATAAAGAAAAAATAGGAAATCCAGACCTTGTTGTTAATAATGATTACCTAATTGGAGACAAATATATTCTTGCTCAAAAAGGGAAAAAGAACTATTATTTAATCCTAGCAGAATAGTCAATCATAATCTGATTTTTATATACTAAAACCAGTTCTGTTTCGTTGAAAATATGCGATCGAATTGAAACCACATCTTATGAAACGAGCAAGCATTTACCGAGTGAAGGTAATAACCGGAATATTATGCGAGTTCCATACGATACAATTAAAATAAAAGTATTAATCGTATGAATAACTTTTTTGACAATCAGCGTATTCTAACTCTAATTTGGAAACGCAAATTTCATTTTATTGTAGTAGGTATTATTGCAATTGCTTTATCGGCAATTTTTTCAAGCTCTACCTTTATTAAACCGAAGTTTAAATCAACAGCGCGTATTTATCCGGTAAATACAAGTGTATTAAGCGACGAATCGGAAACGGAGCAAATGTTGGAAATAGTTAATTCAAACGATATTAGGTTAAAGATGATTGATGCTTTTCAGCTCTACAAAGTGTATGATATTAAAGAAGGTGCTCCGTATAGTTTAACTTATTTGATTGATGAGTACCAGTCTAATGTAAGTGCCGGTAAAACAGAGTTTGAAACGGTTGAAATTAAAGTTCTCGATCGCGACCCGCAGCGAGCATCTGATATGTGTGATTCTATTATTCATTTCTACAATAAAAAAACTCGTAGTTTGCACAGAATCAAAGAAAAAGAGATGGTTGATATATCATTCAAAGGATTAACCCGAAATTATGAAAAATTGGATTCGATTATAGTAAAATTGGATGGTGTTAGAAAAGAGTATGGAATTTTGAATTATGGAACTCAAGTGCCCGAAATAACACGAGGATACATGAATGCATTGACCAGAGGAAATAGCTCTTCTTCAAACGCAAAAAAAATACAGGAACTCTATTCTAATATATCGAAGGAAGGGAGCAAAGCAATTTGGCTGGAATCTCGTTTTAAATATTATACCCGAGTTATTGATTCTTTACAGACTGAACACGATTTCTTTTTGTCTGAATACGAAAAAGACATAACTTATTCTCACGTGGTTGAATATCCGGTTGCTGCTGACAAAAAATCATATCCTGTGCGTTGGATAATTGTTGCATTTTCAACAATTTCAGCACTGTTTTTGGCTCTTTTGGTTTTTCTTGTTTTAGATTATAGAAAAGAGAATTAGCCGGTGATACGGAGTGCTTTCATAAAACTTTCCCTCTTCTACTTTATTACAATAAGTTTTATTTTATTGAATTTGTGGTTTGTGGTGAAAATGGATATGATAATGCTAAATGCACTCCCATTTGTTTTAGCCATTGTGTTGGTCGCTGTTTTTTCGTTTGATAAGGTTGTCTATTTAGTTGCATTTTTTGCTCCACTCTCTATACAATTGCACGAAATTAGTGGCGGTTTAGACTACGATATGTATCTGCCAACCGAGCCTCTCCTTTTTGGCTTGTTACTTCTGTTTTTGATTAAGATATTACACAAAAGAAGCTTCGATCGAAAAATACTATTGCATCCCGTTTCATTAGCAATATATCTAAACCTTCTTTGGATTTTACTAACCTGTTTAACCAGTACCATGCCGGTGGTTTCTATCAAATTTTTATTGTCGAGAACATGGTTTGTTATTGGATTGTATTTCTTAACTGCAAAATTATTTAGTGAAGGTAAAAACCTGGAAAAGTATGTTTGGCTTTATGCTATTTCATTGGTAGCTGTAATTTTTTATTCAACTTATCACCATTTAGGATATGGTTTGTGGAATAGAGAGGCAGCTCATTTTGTTGTTTCTCCTTTTTACAGAGACCATACTTCCTACGGAGCTGTAATGGCAATGTACATTCCATTTTTAGTACTATTTTCGTTCAATAGTTTTTTTACAAAGAAATTAAAATTGATTTCGCTTGGGGTATTAGGAGTAATATTTTTGGGATTAATTTTGTCGTACAGCCGTGCTGCATGGCTAAGTATTGCAGTGGCTATTGGAGTTTGGGGAATAATTAAATTGAAAATAAGGTTCAAACCAATTTTTATAACTTTAGTCTCTGTGATTACCCTTTTCCTTTTGTTTCAATCACAGATTTTAATGAAACTGGAACAAAACTCCGAGCAGTCTTCTGCAAATTTTATGACCCATATTTCGTCCATGTCAAACATTACTACCGATGCTTCCAATCTTGAGCGGATTAACCGTTGGAGTTGCGCCGTTAGAATGTTTGCAGATAAACCAATTTTTGGTTACGGGCCAGGAACCTACATGTTTCAATATGCACCGTACCAATTAAGCAAAGACCGTACAATAATAAGTACCAATTCAGCTGATGGAGGGAATGCGCACAGCGAATATTTAGGACCTTTGGCTGAATCGGGATTAATGGGAATGATAACATATCTTTTGATTATTGCAGTTGTAATATATACAGCCGTAAATACCTATACACGTTTAAAAGATGTTCGTTTGAAATCGTTTGTTTTAGCAGCATTAATTAGTTTAATAACTTATTACATACATGGATTCCTGAATAACTTTTTGGATACCGATAAAATCTCAGTTCCGTTTTGGGGTTTTACAGCAATGATTGTTGCCATCGATATTTATTCCCGACGGGAAATTAAAGCACAAAAAAATCCGGACTGATGTAGACCGGATTCAATTTGTAGAAAATATCGTTCTATTTCTTTACTCGTTCACTGTAAGTTCTATCCTTTGTATCAACTTTAATTATATCACCTTCGTTAATAAACATTGGAACCATAATCTCTGCACCCGTTTCAACAGTAGCAGGTTTTAGAGCAGTTGAACTGGCTGTATTTCCTTTTTCACCATCAATGGTGTAAGTAACTTCTAATTCAACAGCTAAAGGCATTTCAGCAGTTAAAGGCATTTCCTCATCCGCATGAAAGTTAATCTCAATAATCTGGCCCTCCTTCATTAAATCTGCATTTTCCACCATTTCTACCGGAATAGAAACCTGGTCGTAAGTTTCAGTATTCATTACATTCAATCCCATATCATCTTTATAAAGGAATTGGTATGGTCGACGTTCAACGCGAACTTCGTCAACTTTAACACCCGAGTTGAATGTGTTTTCAATTATTCGACCAGTTTTTACATTTCTAAGTTTTGTACGTACAAAAGCAGGACCTTTGCCAGGTTTTACATGAAGGAAACTTTTTATTGTATAAATATCTCCTTTGAAAATAAAACAGAATCCGTTTTTGAAGTCTGATGTTGAAGCCATGAGTTTTCTTTTATCTTTATTTATAAGTTGCAAAACTAATTAAATCGGATTAAAATCAAGTTTTTCAAGTGAAATTTGCTTAATTTTTATTGGTATGATTACTTTGTAACCTGCTCAACACCATCAATTTTGTAGCTTTTTAGAACTGCCCGAAGAGAACCCACTTTCATGTCGAATTCAAGTAGTATTGGAATTTTCTTCTCTTTTGAAATATAGAATTTTAATCCATCGGAGCGTTTTAGAAGTTTTCCTTTATCCACTACCGGAGTTAAAACGTAAGAATTTATTTTTCCTAAATCGGTTTCAATTCTCTCAGTTCCAATGTATTTTATGGATACAGTATCAATTTTATCTGCATGAAAAGAGGCCACAGTAACTTGCGCATTGGTCGTCATCTCTTCAATACTGTTTTTATTAACGAAATAGAAAAAAGAAGAAATTAAATCTACCATATTTTCTGGCATCTCGCGCCAACCGGATTTCTGGCTGTTTAAAGAATCTATGTTGTGATAAAAGAATGTCTCGTTGTACCATCTATATTTCTGCTCTTTAATATTCCGAATGGCTTTTAGCGGAAGGTGTGTTTCTGCATCAACCGTGGTTTCGTAAACATCGTTTACTTCATATAATTTATTTGCCAAACCTGTTGTTTTTCCTTTAACAAAATAATGAATGGCAGGTTTACCGTTGAAAACAGTATCCGTAATTATCATTTCCGCCTCACCTCCTTTAATAAATCCAAACTTCAGGTTAAAGCGGATGTTCTCTTTTTTTGCTGACACGGTTTGCAATGCTAAA
Organism: Bacteroidota bacterium; assembly: GCA_013203755.1. Taxonomy (GTDB): domain Bacteria; phylum Bacteroidota; class Bacteroidia; order Bacteroidales; family Prolixibacteraceae; genus Draconibacterium. Next base: position 14,294 of record JABMPI010000742.1, on the reverse strand, counting down.
AATATGGACAGAAATATAATTATTGACTCCTTCATTTTAATATTTTATTCTTTGGAATGGTTGCTACAAAATTCTTTAAATAAAACGGCTCGAAATAAGCAAGGTCTTCAAATTCCTTATTGTTGTATTTTGTTTCGGTAAGTTTTTGCATAAATTGTGCCGAAGTTTTATTGGGACCTTTAAAAAGGGCATTTGGGTGAGTTATTTGAGTCTTGCATTTTTCGGCACCATTTCCAAAAAATAGTATTTTCGAATCTTTCAGATATTCACCTAAAAAATCTTCCTCAATAATTTCGGCAGAAACCGGCCTTATTTCTTCTCCTTTTAAATTGTACAAAGCGGTGTAAACTTCCATTCTTCGTGCATCAATCATTGGGCAAAAAAGCATATTATAGGTAGAATTTAGCGCCGCAAAAGTTCCCATTATTTCTAATGAATTAACGGCAATTAGAGGAATTTCGAGGCCATAACATAATCCTTTAGCCACCGAGACTCCAATACGTAAGCCAGTGTACGAACCCGGGCCTTTACTTACAGCAACCGCATCCAGTTCATTCAATTTGAAATTATTTTCAGCTAAAATTTCTTCAATAAAAACAGTCAAAAGTTGAGCGTGACTCAAGCCTTCATCGGTCTCTTTTTTAAATAAAAGATCCCCGTTTTTTGAAATTGTAACCGAGCAAACTTCGGTTGATGTTTCTATATTTAAAATTGTAGCCATTTAAATAGTTTTGTTAATAAACAATTGAGGACAAAATTAGTTAATAGTTTTTAATGGAATTAAAGTAATTGGAATTTTCCGTTTAAAACAATTCCGTCTAAATCCATTTTTTTTGCCGAGTTAATTGCATCCTCTTCGGTATGAACTATTGGTTCTCCCTGAGAATTGAATGATGTATTTATTAAAGCTTTTACTTTATAATTTTTGTCGAGATATTTCAGTAAATCAAATATAAAAGGATTGTCTTCACCTTCAGAAAGAGTTTGAAAACGCGCTGTTCCATCGGCGTGGATAGCACCTTGAATCTCTTTTTGTTTTTCAGGAAGTACAGAAAAATCGAGTAGCATATATTTCGAAAGCGGATGAATATTGCTTAATCCTGTAAAATATTTAGTGTTATTCTCTAAAGCGATTGGTGCCAACGGACGATACCATTCGCGCCCTTTTTTCTCGATACTTAATTTTTTTGATAAGCTTTTTGAATTTGCCAAAGCTAAAATACTTCGGTTTCCCAGAGCGCGTGGCCCAGCTTCTCCAAAATCGTTACAAACTCCAACAAGTTTATTCTGAACCAAATTTTCAGCAACAGTTTTTATGATTTCAGTGGAATAGCTGGTTTGGTAATTTTCAATTCCCCAATTATTTAAATAGGGTGAATGAATTTCAACTTTCCCATGTTTCATCCATTCTGCAAAAGCTGCAGCGCCAAGTGCAAGTCCCGAATCTTCGGTGCAAGGCGGAATAAAAACTTCGTTGAAAATATTACTGTTAATAATTTCGGTATTTGCAACAATATTAAGTGCCGAACCTCCAGTATAATATAGGTTTTTGGCACCAGTCTTTTTAGCTAAACCGTTTAATTTCTCAAGTATTTTATCAATGAAAATCTGTTGTAAAGAAGCTGCAACATCTTGAATAAATTTGTTTTTCTGGTCGAAGGAATGAAGTTCAATTCCGAAATCGGTTTTTACTTTTTCAAAAAAATAAGATGTTTTCCCCCAAATGTTTTGGAAATAGTTATTTTGTTCCAACCACGTTTTTAATTCGGATCGTGATTTTCCCAAACCGGCAAAGCCCATAAATTTACCCGGCACCGAATTTTGCTCTGGCAACTTGGCTCCTAAGATTGCAAATACAAGTGCATTGGCATTGTAAATGGTTGAGTACGGTTTTAAATCCCAATTGTATTCAAGCCAATCGAGTTTTCCGTTTTTAAATATACAAGCTGAAAAGTTGCTTAAACTGGCGCCACCATCGAAATGAACAAGCAAACTATTCTCCTTAAAATTTCCAACAAATGGTAAGCAAGAAAAAATGTGAGCTAACTCGTGATTTAAAACATGGCCATCTTTCTCTTTTCCAAACCACCAGCATTTCCCCTTCTCGAGATTAGTGGGGAGTGTGCGATTTAAAGGTGCTTCAAAACGTGCATCGCCGGCTTGAGTTAGAAAAGTTCGGCCTACTACATTATCCACAAAAATTAAATCGTAATCTTGACCAAGTAATTTTTTCTCTTTTAAAATCTGCTTTAATTCGATGTGAAAAGTATTGTCCCTTTTTCTTCTTGATATTCGTTCCTGCTGTAAAAAATGCAGCACTTTGCCGTTTTGCATTATTGCCAGATTATGGTCGTGTACATAAAATGGATGTGTATGATTATCGCGGTCTTGAATTCCGTAAATAGCAAGTGTTGGTTTGTTCTTATCCATTCAAAATAAATTTATCTGAAAACTGCATAAAAATAACTATGGCAAGCAGCAGAATAAATAGGAATTCGCTCCAAAATCTACTTTTCATAAAAACGAAAAAATTGGAGATCAAATAAGTTAATGGAATAGCAACTATCACCAACATCTCTTGCGAGGTTGCCGGAATAAATGCAAAACTAAGCATCGAAAAAAGAAAGAGCATCAAAAAAAAAGTGAAATATTTTCGTGTGCTTACTTTTTTTGAGTCGTACTGTTGAAGGATTTTGATTGAGCTGGTTAAAGTAATTAATATTAAAACAGAGAGTAGCCCATGCAAAGGAATGTTTGCACGGAAATGATTTACAGGAGTTACTATATTCTCTTCGAAAGTTTTTAGCATTTCAAGTGTTTGCTCGGTGAGGATTGCATAGGTAAATGCAAAGATGAATGGACCGAAAAACCCGATAAGTAATATTATAAATCCACGCCAACGGTTTTCCTTTGTTAACACTGTAATTCCAATAAAAAAGGCTGGTAATAAAACCACTAAATTAAAATAGAAAAGTGTACCTACACCCACTAAAAATCCAGCATTAAAAATATTAGGGTAAGGTTTTGTTTTTTCGAATGTATCGAACAAGCTATAAATAGCGAGCAATAAAAAAATAGCTGCCAGAAAAACAGGGTGCAAGGTGTGCAATTGAGTAAATCCGCTAACAATTACAATAAAGAGGGTTGCCGGAAGTTTTGTGCGCACACGAATAAAGGAAAACCGGTCGTTAACAACTTGTACAATTACGGCTATTAATATAACCATTACCAGTGAAAGAACTACCTGGACAAATGGCAGATTCTCTGTAATATTATTAATAGAAGCGAATAAAACATTATCGTTTTCGCCAGCGAAAAATTGGTATGAAAATGGATGTAACAAACTTTTTAACCAGAATGCTATTCCTATAAGTGGGAATAGTAAGAGGTTAATGGAACGATTCGATTTTAATGTACGGAGAATCATTTGTTACAAGTCAAAGCCCAAATCTTTTCGGTAATTTTTTTTATCGAACTGAATAACTTCTGCATTTTTATAGGAAGTTGCGAGTGCGTCTTTTATGCTTGTTCCATAAGAGCTAACCGAAATAACACGACCTCCTGCGGTTACCACATTTTCGCCATCGTTTTTAGTTCCTGCATGAAAAATAATACTCCCCTCCGTTTTTTCTGTTCCGGTAATTACCTTTCCTTTTTCGTAGGCTTCGGGGTATCCACCAGAAACCAACATTACAGTTACAGCGGTTCGTTCGTCGAATTCAATTGTTTTTTCATCTAAAGTTCCAAAAGCTGCTCCTTCTAATAAATCTACAAAATCTGATTTTATACGCAACATAACGGCTTCCGTTTCCGGGTCGCCCATTCTAACGTTATATTCAATTACATATGGGTCGTTGTTCACACTAATTAATCCCAGAAATACAAATCCTTTGTAATCGATATTCTCTTTTTGTAATCCTGAAATGGTGGGTTGAATAACTCGTTTTTCAACCTTTTCCATAAATACCGCATCGGCAAATGGTACGGGTGATATTGCTCCCATGCCACCAGTATTTAATCCGGTGTCTCCTTCACCAATGCGTTTGTAATCCTTGGCTTCGGGAAGTATTTTATAGCCTTTCCCATCGGTAAGAACAAATACAGAAGATTCAATACCGCTCAAAAATTCTTCGATAACGACTTTACTACTTGCCTCGCCAAACTGACCAGCCAACATCTCTTTCAACGAGTTTTCAGTCTCCTCCAAAGAATCAATAATTAATACGCCTTTCCCAGCTGCCAATCCATCGGCTTTTAAAACGTAAGGTGCGGTCATGGTTTTTAAGAAGGCAATTCCTTCATCCAGATTTTCTGATGTAACGGCTATATATTTTGCTGTTGGAATGCTGTTACGTACCATAAATTCTTTGGCAAAATCTTTACTGCCTTCCAATTGTGCACCTAATTTTTTAGGCCCAACAACTCCAACCGATTTTAATTCCGGGTCGGCAGCGAAAAAGTCACTTAATCCTTCAACTAAAGGAACTTCCGGGCCAACCAACATTAAATCAATTTCATTTTCGAGAACCAAAGTTTTTATCTTTTGAAAGTCGGAAACACCAGCATCCAGGTTTGTTCCAATTTCAGCGGTACCTGCATTTCCTGGAGCAAAAAATAGATTTTTAACCTTGCTGCTTTGTTTTATTTTCCATCCAAAAGCATGTTCTCTTCCGCCAGAGCCAATAATCAGAATATTCATGTGTTTAAAATTGTTTATTTTTTAGCAACCCTTGTAACTTACAAGAAATTTTAATCATTACCCTATGTGTAATTTTTAAGATTAAAATTTACATGTTCGTTTCATCTTATTAAAATTGATTTTGAGCGAAGATAAGTTTTTATTCAGTTGTATTCAAACTCCTAATGGGATTGGAATGCAGAATTAAACATCACATAAAAAAAATGCCAGATTGCAATTGTTGCAATCTGGCATTTTTATTTATTTGTTACTACTTAATTTGCGCTAAGCTTTGCAATATGCGACTGAAATGCATCACTAATTTTTTTAGCAAATTCAGTGTCGCCACTATTTCTGGCTGTTCGTTCCATTCGTTGCATATAAAACAAGTTGCGTTGAATCTCATCGTTTACACTTTTTGTTTGAACGAATTTTTTATCCATCGAAAAGTAGTAACCCAATTCATCGTTGTACATTTCAAGTGCCTGCTCTAAAGCTGCTTTTCCTTTTTCTTTTGCTCCTGCAGTAAAATAGCTATTAGCAAGTTCCATTGCAAAATATTCGGGATAAGCGATATCTTGTGGAACCAGTTCGAAACAACGGTCGACAACTTCAATCGCCATTTCGTTTTTGCCCTCTTCAATAAGTGCATTCGCCAATCGGTTAAAACTGTTTCGGATATTAGTCATCATTCGCATGTTGTTTTCATCTAAATAAATTTCCGGATCATTCATATTTCCCCATTCAAATTTATTCATCAAATTATCGTACATCAAGTCCGTATCAACTCTCCCAAATTTTAATTCTTGAGGAGAACTTGCAGTTTTAATAGGTACGAACCGGTATGCAAATCCTTCTACCTGGAAGTAATCCTGAAGGTTCATGTATTTATTTCTACCCACTGTAATTGCCCAGTAAATCGGACGTTCCCAGTTGTTGGTGGCCAATAAATCGAGAATCATCAATTCATCTTTTGCAATGTAGCTTTTATCAGATAAATCGATTGTTATGGTATCCACAATTTTATCGTAGTCTTCCGGACGCACAACTTTATTGCGAATAACAGCTTCTTTATCAATTTTAAAACTTAATACTTTTTTAGGGAAATATGAAGCGTTGTCGGCTTGTTGAAGTTTTGTGGCCGGATTTTCGTCTGCAACAAAATTTATCGCCTCTTTTAATCCAATTGTACTTCTTGTGATTCTTGGATTGTCCATCAAATACACAACGTCTCTGGTTCCTTGCCTGTATTTTTCGGGTGTTAGAGAAAAAGGCAATGTTTTAGATTCATAAGCCTGGCGGCGCATCTGGTTTATGTACCAGTCGGTTTGCAAATAGCTTAAATTACACACGCGAACATCGGTGCGAACACCCTCCACTTCCTGGTTGTACCAAAGCGGGAAAGTATCGTTGTCGCCATTTGTAAATATAATTCCGTTGGGTTGACAAGTTTTTAAATAGTTAGCACCAAAATCGCGAGCTGTGTAACGATCCGAGCGATCGTGGTCGTCCCAGTTTTCAGCGACCAAAATACCCGGTATTAAAATAAGTGTCAATATCCCGGCAATTCCTGCAGAAACAGTTTCGGGTAAGAATTTTTTAAATCCTTCTGAAATTGCTAAAACACCCAGCCCGATCCAAATTGCAAATGCATAAAACGAACCTGCGTAAGCATAATCTCTTTCGCGAGGTTGGTGTGGGTACTGGTTCAAATAAATAACAATGGCCAATCCGGTCATAAAAAACATTAGAAATACCACCCAAAGTCCTTCTTTCCCCTTTTTCCCTTTTTTGTATTGAAAAAGAATACCCAATAATCCCAAAATAAATGGCAAGAAATAATAGGTATTTCGTGCTTTGTTGTTGGCAAATTTTGCAGGCAAATTATCCTGATCTCCTAAACGGACTTCATCAATAAAATTAATTCCGCTTAACCAGTTTCCATTAATTACACTTCCATGGCTTTGAATATCGTTTTGACGGCCCACAAAATTCCACATAAAATACCTCCAGTACATGTGGTTAACATGGTAGCTAAAGAAAAATCTCATATTTTCAGCAAAGGTCGGTTTTACAATGACTTCATTTTCGCCACGTTCATTTTTATGTTGAATTCGTGTGCCTTTTATTTTCCCCCATTCAGCATATTCGTCGGCATGAGAAGCCTCCATGGTACTCCACATTCGAGGGAAGAGCATGTTAAATTTTTCGTCGTAATTTGGACTTACCCTATTATCGGTAATTACATATTTATCATCAATTTGAGAATAAATCGATTTCCCCTGAGAATAGCGATTTTGTGCATTTAATGGCGAATCGTAAAAATGTCCGTAAACAAGCGGGGTATCTCCATATTGCTCGCGGTTTAAATAACTCAATAGCGAAAAGGCATCATTTGGACTGTTTTGATCCATTGGAGGTTGAGCAGCCGAGCGAATAATAATTAATGCAAAAGAGGAGTATCCGATTAAAATTACCGTAATACCCAAAATAATTGTATTCCAAATTACTTTTTGTTTTTTTGCCGTGTACCGAATTCCAAAAATAATGGCTGCAATTAAGGCCACCGAATAAAACAACAAACCTGAATGAAATGGTAGTCCAAATACATTAACAAATAACAATTCGAACCAGGAGCCAATTGTTACAAATCCTGGTATAATTCCATACATAATTACGCCAAGTAGTAGTCCGGATAAAGCAAAAGCAACAATTACTCCTTTACGGGTTACGTCATATTTTTTGAAATAATAAACAAAAACAATAGCTGGAATAGCCAATAAATTCAGCAGGTGGATTCCAATTGAAAGTCCAATTATGTACGCAATAAAAATCAACCAGCGATTTGCATGAGGTTGGTCAGCAACATTTTCCCATTTTAATATGGCCCAAAAAACAACGGCTGTCATTAACGATGAGGTAGCATAAACTTCGCCTTCAACTGCCGAAAACCAAAATGTATCTGAAAATGCGTAAGCCAAAGCACCAACAAATCCACTCGAAATAATAGCAATGGTTTGTCCTGTTGTGATTTCATCTTTTGCAGCAACCATCTTTTTTGCAAAGTGTGTAATGGTCCAAAATAAAAATAGTATTGTAAATGCACTAGCCAAGCCAGATAATGCATTTATTAGTTTTGCAGCATCTTCGGGGCCACCAAACAAGGTAAAGAATCTACCGATTATCATAAACAAAGGAGCTCCGGGAGGATGACCAACTTCGAATTTAAAAGAAGTTGTAATAAATTCGCCACAGTCCCAAAAGCTAACAGTTGGTTCAATGGTTAATAAATAAACAACGGCTGCAATAACAAAACTTACCCAGCCGAACACATTATTAAATAGATTGTATTTTTTCATTTTTCAAAGATTTCTGCGAAATAAAAAATTGTTGAATTTTTAATAGCTGCGAAGATAACTGTTTTGCTTCAAATAGAAATAGTTAACTGTGTTTTTAGGAAATTTTTAGAGTGTGTTGTACTTTGTTAGTCATCACCCGACTTCGAGTTGCATGATCGCTAGCTCTTTAACATTATCCCGGAAACCATTCTTCCCGTATTAATTCCCTCTTTTCTTGCCGAAAAATATTTGTCGCTTTTTTGAAAAGAACAATCTCCCAAAATTTCAATATTTTCAGTAAATATTCCATTTCCCAATAAAATCTGCCGGTTGGCTTCCCAAAGGTTTAAATGAAATTTTCCTGAACTCCTTTTTCGTAAAGTTTTTTCCGCATTTGGAATTGATTTTCGTACTGACTGAACAACTTCATTGCCAACTTCATAAATTTCCTGACTAATTGAAGGACCAATTGCAGCAAGAATATTTTTAGGAGAACAATTGTAATTTACAAGCATCTTCTGAATGCCAATTTCAACAATCCGTTTCACGGTTCCTCGCCAACCTGCATGAATGACTGAAACTACATTTTTGATTGGGTCGAAAAGTAAAATAGGAACGCAGTCGGCGGTTTGCACACAAAGGCAGATTTCTAGCTTACTGGTACACAAGGCATCGGTTTCTCCAATTTCAGTTTCCGGAATATGTAAAATTTCGGCTACACAATTAGTGTGCGTTTGCCGTGGAAAAATAAATTGATTCGCGTTTATGTCTAGTTTAGTAGCAAGTTGCTTTCTGTTATTTTCGAAAATCGCTGAGGAATCCCCTGTAAATCTTGGATTTTCCTCATTTAAAGTTTGTTTAGTAGTTGTAAATGCAACCAATTTTTCAAAAGATTCAAATATTTTATATTGAATAAAATTCTGCAGATTATCCATTTCTGAGCAGTTCGTTTAATGCTGTTTTATTGAGCAAAGTAACCGTCTTCTTTTCAATTTTAATTAACTTTTCTTTTTGCATTTCACTAAAAACACGTGCCAACGATGGCCTGGTAACACCAAATAAATCGGCTAATTGTTGTTGCGTATTTTTTAATTCAAACGAGTGAAATTGGTCGCCGGCAGTTTGCAATAGAAAATGTGCTACTTTCTCTTTTATAGTTTTGAAACTTAGAAAATGAAGTTTTTGTGAAAGAAATTGCGCTCGCGTGGAAATACTGTGTAAGTAATTTTTTAGAATTTGTGCATTCAATTGCAACAGTTTTAAAAATTCTGAAACAGGAATGGCTAAGATTTTAACCTCATTGTTGGCAGTAACCGTAACCGGATATTTATTCTCTTTCCCAAAAAGGAAAGCCGCTGCCAAAGGTTTTGGTGCTTCAATATCTTCAATTTTTACTATTTTTCCTGAATAGTCAATCATTTCACCACGAACACTACCTGAAATAACAATCAGTAAATTCTTTACCTGTTCGCCTGCATCTGTAACAATATCGTCTTTCTGATAATTATTTATCTGAAAATGAATTTGCTCCAAAAGTCTTTTGTTCTCTTGTACAGGAATTCCTCGAAATACGGGGCATTGAGCCAGTAGTTGATAGTTCATCTCCGTCTAATTATTTATTGTTTCTTAATTGATGAATTCCATAAAGATAATATTGCTCAATTGTGAGACAATAGTTTTGAATGCTTTTCTACTTATATTATCGATTTGTAACAATTGATACAGACCATTGAACGCCGAATCTCTATTTTTGTTGCAAGAAAAATGAGATAATTATGATACGGGAAATTGTAAAAATAGATGAGGAGTTGTGTAACGGATGTGGAGATTGTGTACCAAATTGTCACGAGGGAGCGTTACAAATTATCGATGGAAAAGCACGTTTAATTAGTGAATTAATGTGCGATGGATTGGGAGCTTGTTTAGGTCACTGTCCTCAAGGAGCAATTACAATTGAAGAGCGTGAAGCAGAGGATTACGATGAAGTGGTTGTGATTTCTCAAATGATTAGTGCCGGGAAAGCAACAGTTTTTGCTCATTTAAAACATTTACAAGAACATGGTGAAACCGGATTTTTAAATCAGGCTTTAACATATATAAAATCAAATAGAGATATTATGCCATTTGAAATTAGCGAAGTCCATGAATTATTGCATGCCGATAAAAAGGAAGAAGTTGAGGCACAAAGTTGCTCAACTGGTGGATGTCCGGGAACTGCAGCGCAGGCTTTCGATGTTAGTGGCTTAAAAATGGCTACTCCGTCTCAAGAAATTCCTTCAGCATTATCGCACTGGCCAGTTCAAATGCACCTAATTAATCCAGGATCGTCGTATTTCCACGGTGCTGACTTATTGGTAGCTGCTGACTGCGCCGGATTTACTTATGGCAATTTTCATAAAGACTTTATTGAAGGAAGAAAAATAGTTATTGCCTGCCCAAAGCTTGACAGTGGTACAGAAATTTATGTTCAAAAACTGGTGAGTTTAATCGACAATGCAAAAGTAAATACCATTACCAATGTAATTATGGAAGTTCCATGTTGCGGGGGTTTGGCGCAAATGGTAAAAATGGCTACACAAATGGCATCGCGAAAAGTACCTGTTAAAGAGGTAATGATTAGTATTAAAGGAGAGATTATTTCAGAAGAGTGGGTCTAAAACCAATATGAGGCATCTTATCCGAGATGCCTTTTTTTATTAAAATTTAAAAAGAAAAAGTTATCAGCGTTGTCCGGTTGTTGGAGTTGTCGGTTTTATTGACAACTCCAACAACTTGATAACAATGACAACATTCTATATTTTCATAAGAAGTATAAATCAAATTTAAATAGTAAAAAGAATGAGTATGTTTTGTTTCCAATGCCAGGAAGCTTCGAAAGGAACTGGCTGTACAATTGCGGGTGTGTGTGGGAAAACGAGTGATGTTGCAAACCTTCAGGATACACTACTTTTTGTTTTAAAAGGAATTAGTTGGTACAACGAAAAATTGCGCAAAGAAAATGTAAACCCAGAGAAAGTAGACAAGTTTGTTTTCGACGGATTATTTAGCACGATTACCAATGCAAACTTCGATAAAAACATTTTTAGTAAAAAAATTATTAATGCGTTACAATTACGTAACGAGTTACATTCAAGATGTTTAGCTGTAAATATTAAACTTCCAACCCGACTGCCTGATTTTGCTTACTGGAGCGGAGCAACAGTTGAAGACTTTGAAACAAAAGCTGCAGAAGTTGGTGTTTTAAGTACTAAAAACGAGGACATCCGTTCGTTGCGCGAATTAATTATATATGGTGTAAAAGGATTGGCTGCTTATGCAGAACACGCTTATAATTTAGGTCGTCAAAAAGATGAAATCTATGCTTTTATGCAACGTGCTTTGGTAGCAACAACCGAAGATTTGTCGGTTGATGAATTGGTTACTTTAACTCTTGAAACCGGAAAATTTGGTGTTGATGTTATGGCGCTGCTCGACTCGGCAAACACAACAGCATACGGAAATCCTGAAGCTACAAAAGTAAACATTGGTGTTCGTAAAAATCCTGCAATCCTAATTTCTGGTCACGACCTGAAAGACATGGAAGATTTGATGAAGCAGACTGAAGGAACAGGTGTTGACGTTTATACACACAGCGAAATGTTGCCTGCACATTACTATCCGGCATTTAAAAAATACAGCCATTTAGCAGGAAATTACGGAAATGCGTGGTGGAAACAAAACGAAGAGTTTGAGACTTTTAATGGTCCAATTCTGTTTACTACCAACTGTATTGTTCCACCGAAAAGCACATCGACATATACCGACCGTATTTATACAACGGGTGCTTCCGGTTTAGAAGGTGCAATTCATATTCAGGATAGAAAAAATGGCGAAATGAAAGATTTTAGCCAGATTATAGAGCATGCAAAAAAATGTGCAACACCTGTAGAAATTGAAACCGGTGAAATTATTGGCGGATTTGCTCATGCTCAGGTTTTTGCTTTGGCAGATAAAATTGTGGATGCTGTAAAATCGGGTGCAATTAAAAAATTCTTTGTAATGGCAGGTTGCGATGGACGTATGAAAAGCCGCGATTATTATACTCAGTTTGCTGAGCAAATGCCAAAAGACACTGTAATTTTAACTGCAGGTTGTGCAAAATACCGTTACAATAAATTAGCATTGGGCGACATTGGTGGAATTCCTCGTGTTATTGATGCCGGACAATGTAACGATTCTTACTCTTTGGCAGTAATTGCCTTAAAATTGAAAGAAGTGTTTGAGTTGAACGATATTAATGAATTGCCAATTTCATACAACATTGCCTGGTACGAACAAAAAGCGGTAATCGTTTTATTGGCACTACTGCATTTGGGTGTAAAAAACATTCATTTGGGGCCAACATTACCTGCTTTCCTTTCGCCAAACGTGGCTAATGTTTTGGTTGAAAACTTTGGGATTGCGGGAATTACCGATGTTGAAAAAGATTTGTCGATATTTATGGAAGAGGCGACTTTTTAAGAATATAGTTTAGTTGTACGAAAATTGATATTAATGCGGTGTTCATCGAAAGGTGAATGCCGTTTTTTGTTTATGAATTAATTGGAATTGTATTAGGAGGTTGGTAATAAACTTTTGCATTACAGAAAACATTAAATGTTGTAAAATAAAATATATTCTTGTTCTTGTATTTCTGTATCGAGTATGTGTATCAACAGGTATTTTACTAAATTTTGATGGCATTTTCAATGTGGTCAGGTTTGCCATTTTTTTTATCTTGAAAATAGTACTCAGCAAAAGTATTAAACCTCATCATATTGTGTATTTAGTCATCTCGTCTTATCTTTTCCCTTTCATCATTGTGATATAACCTTCGCTCCAGAAATCTGTTCGAAACTCAGTACCCAACTCCAACCTCTAAAAATTTATTTTAAATAAAAAGTACTTTTAATTTCTACGTCTTTTGCTATAGATTTTGTAAGAATTGAGGGTTCATCTACCTTATAGTTTTTGAATACTACAGGTATTTTGGATTTAACAATTGTATAACCCTCTTTTTTAGAGATAATTGCTTTTACTTCTATTTTCCTTGTTACCCCGTGAATGGTCAGTTCGCCAGTCGCGTCAACTTTTAACTCGTCGGTGATAACAGAAATGTCTTGCGATATTTTTCCTTTAAATATGGCTTGAGGAAATTTATCACTCTCCATATATTTTTCATTAAAATGTTCCTGCATCAATTCATATTCAAATTCAAAGGACTTAATATCTATGGTTACCTCGATATTTCCAGTCTGAATATCCAATTTCACATTGGCTTTTTCCGTAACACCATCTATATCTGACAAAACTGAAGCTGTGTATAATTCAATTTTACCATGATCAAAAGAAAGCATTTGTGCTTGCAGTGTATTTAATGAAAGAAGAAGTCCGGCAAGTGCAAAATATTTAATCATTTTTATTCTTCTTCTATTTTCATTTGATAGAGCAAGTGACCAATAACTTTAATGGTTTCACCCAACCTTGGGCTACCCCAGTCCAGCCCAAAATCTTTTCGGTTTAATGTAAGCGACACCTCTAAACCAAATATATAACCTCTTCTACCTGTTTTATGACCTTTAACCCAAATATGCACATCCTGATCTTTTTCAACTCCATGGATAGTTAATTTCCCTTTCGAAATATATGTGCTGTCTGAAATTGCCTCTGCTTCAGAAGAATTGTATGTTATTTCCGGAAATTTTTCTGCGTCTAAAAATCGCTCTCCTCTTAATTGCTCTGAAAGTCGTTCAGCTATTACATCAACGCTTTTAGGATCTACCTTAAAATGAAATGTTGCATGAGACAAATCGTCCTTCGAGTTAGTAATTAAATTGCTTTCAAAAACTTTAAACTCACCGGTTCTAAATGAAAAATCTTCCCATCCTACCTCAAAACGTATATTTGAATGTGAATTGTCAACTGTCCAGGTTTCTTGAGCGAAAGATGCGAAACAAAATAAAAGACTTGAAACGAATAAATGGAATTTTTTCATATCTATAAAATTAGTAGAAGATTAAAAGTTGATCTTGCTGTGAAAACAACAATGCAAATGAATTGTTTAATTGCCGGATGGCATTAACATCTTTTTAACAATTTTCAACTACGTTATAGAGAGATCCAATTTGTCAGGCTCTGAAATATGAGGATTAAAAATTGTCAAAAAAAAAGATAAAATTAATACAAGAAAAAAAATTAGTCGATCGTTTAAAAATGCTAGTGTAGAAGGGAAATGCAATTGGTAAAATTTGTAGTGTTGC
>JABMPI010000741.1 GCA_013203755.1 Bacteroidota bacterium | reverse complement strand
TATCATTATTTCTATTTATAAAATCAACAGCATGTTCGGTGTACCATTTTGTAAGCATTTTTTGTTCCGGATAATCAACATCTTCAATAATTACTTCGCCATTTTCCCAAAATTTAATAGGGAATTTTCCCCAATGCTCAGGGTTTTCAGGATGATGTTTCCACATATCGTTAGAATACATTAATCCGCAACTTTCGTCGAATCCGCGGTTGTGAGGTCTTGTTTCGGGTTGGTCGCCACAATGCCATTTACCAAAAATTGCAGTTTTATAACCGGCAGATTTAAATACTTCGCTCATTGTTGGGAAATTAGTTTCTAAACCCCGACCATTTGGCCCGTGAGCTCCAAAAACTTTTGTTCTGCATGGGTAGCAACCAGACATGAGCGCCGAGCGAGAAGCTGAACATATTGCTTGCGGCACATGGAAATTTTTAAAAACAATGCCTTCATCAGCCAAAGTCTGGACGTTTGGCGTTTGAATCTTTTTTTGTCCGAAGGGTGTAAAATCGGAATACCCAGAATCATCCAAAAAAATGATAACTATATTTGGTTGTGCAGCTACTGCCTCTTTATTTTCATTTTTAGGAGGTGTATTCGTACACGATGCTCCTAAAAATAGAATACAGACTAATGTTGCATAGAATAATTGTTTTAGATTCATTTTGGTTAATTTATTTTAATGAATTTCAAAAGTATATTTTTTAAGTTGAATAGCCCAGAACGATTTTAATTTTCTGGAAACAGACATTGGAGAAAACGAAATGAGTACTTCCATTAATTGGGCTCAAATTTATTATTGCTCATGAATTGAGCATGTATTAAATCAAAGACCTTATGTTTTTACTTCTCTTTTTTCATTGATATAAAGGTATTTACTTTAGGGGAGTAAATTATCTCAAAACATTTTAATTGAAATAGCGTTAAAGTAGTTTTGGTTTAAAATGAATTAAGCAAAATATTATATTAACACATTTTTTTATGAAACATGTAAATTCCGAATCTAATTCGGAGCAAAATACTCCAAATGTGCTACCTCCTTTTTCAGAATTTATTAGTGCATTAAAAGCAAAAATGAAACTTGTTTTTCATGAGCGTGGTGACATCGATCAACTTAGTTTAAAACGTGGTTTGCCACCGTTTGTTTTGCGCGAAATAATGTCGACAAATCCTTTGGCGGTTGGTATTCCAAAAGAATATGGTGGCCGTGGTGGAAAAATGAGTGAAAACATTGCTTTGCTGGCAACTGCATCGTATGAATCGTTGGCACTTTCTTTAACATTCGGAATTAACTCAGCACTGTTTTTACAACCTTTTGGAAAATTTGGTCAGGCCGAAGCAAAAGCTCCGGTTTTTAAACGTTTTATGGAAGAGAGAACCATGGGGGGATTAATGATAACTGAGCCCGACTTTGGTAGCGATGCATTAAATATGCAAACTTCATACACCGAGGAAAACGGAAAATTTCATTTAAAAGGTAAAAAACATTGGGCTGGCCTAACTGGTTGGGCCGATTATTGGCTTTTATCGGGCAGACAGCAAACTCAATCGGGTAAATTACAGCGCGACATCGACTTTTTTCTGTGCGATGTGAATGCTCCTGATCAAAATATTGAAGTTGAAGAGTTTTTTGAAAATCTTGGACTTTATGCTATTCCATACGGTAGAAATCGTATTGACGTAAAACTTCCGGCGGTTCATAAATTACAACCACATTCAACGGGTGTAAAAATGATGCTAGATCTTTTGCATCGCAGCCGCATGCAATTCCCGGGAATGGGAATGGGATTTATTAAACGAATGCTGGACGAAGCAATTACGCACTGTAATCAGCGTTTTGTTGGTGGAAAGAGTTTGTTTAATTACGACCAGGTTCAGCAACGATTATCGAAGTTACAAGCCTTTTATACTGTTTGTTCGGCAATGTGTACCAACAGCAGCGAAAGGGCTGGATTGGAAGTTGATATGGCGCCTCATGGAATGGAAGCCAACGCAGTAAAAAGTGTAATTACAGATTATATGCAGGAAGCTGCGCAATCGGTAGTTCAATTGGTTGGGGCAAAAGCATATAAACTTAACCACATTGCAGGTCGTGGAACAGCAGACAGTCGCCCGTTTCAAATATTTGAAGGTTCAAACGATATTCTTTATGCACAAATTACTGAAGGTTTGGTAAAACTGATGAAACGTGCCAAAGAGAATAATCTATTTCAGTTTTTAAAAGATTTTAACCTTACAAACAAAGCTGCTGAATTTGTAAAAAAGCAGGTTGATTTTAATCTGGATTTACAAATGCCACAACGCAAATTGGTTGAAATGGGTAAAATTATTGGTCGGGTAATTTCATTGAATCAGGTTCTGGACATGGCTGACAAAGGTTTTCGGAAAGATTTAATTGATGGCGGAGTTACCATGCTTCAGCAAGAGATTTCGAAATTAATGGCTGGCTTTTCATTTAATAATAAGTACCAGGTTGTTGAAGGTTATGAAGAGAATAGTTTGTGGTTTGATTTAGTCGCTGGCTAATTGTTTAAAAGATATTATTTAAAAAAGTAACGATTTCTTTAACGAAATCGTTACTTTTTTTGATTTATTCTATAGCCCAAATACTTTTAATAATATGTATCAAAATCTATCTTTTTACAAATTTTTTCTTAAATACTTCATCCTTATTAACTACTACTATCAAATACATTCCCGTTGAATATTGGGCAAAATCAATATTTGTAAGCGGAGATGTAATTTGATTTGAAATCATAATCTTACCATTCATGTTATAAATAGAATAAGAATCTCCCGATTCAACCGAATTCAGTTGTATGTTTAATTTGTCGTTAACCGGATTTGGGTATAAATTAAATATTTGAGGAATTTCTGATTCCAGATTATCAATAAAGGCTGATTTAAGCATTGAGGATGCTGGTCCAAACGAAACCAAATAATCTTCCACTTCTCCGTTAAAGCCATCTTCGCATGGCGAAGGTACCTTTCCTACTTTCATTGATACTCTCATTCGTGTTGTTCCGCTTACATTCTGAGGAATCACAATAGTAGAGTTTACATTTCCTCTTATATTGTTTAACACGACAACGGATTCGCCAGCATCATCAAAATCCAGGTCGCCATTGAAATCGATCCATACTCTCCAAAAGCATCTGGTTTTAGTTAAATGTGGCATTAAGCTTACAGAATAATTTTGACCAGAAGTCATTGGAATTGTATTGGCTGAGAATGAGTAATTGTCTCCATTTGTGTTGCTGTTTAAAATGTTTCCAATAGTTACATTTTGAATATAATCATTCGAGCTGTTTATGCTCACTGGCTCACAATATTCTCCAGTTGTATTTTCGGTAACTGAAATGAGTTGTGTTTCTATTTTTTGAGATGTTTCGAATCCCTCTTTTGTTACAACTAAAGTAACATCGAAATTTCCAACAGAGCTATAAGTAACATTTGGATTTTGCTCTGTACTTGTTTCCGGGTTTCCCCCAGGAAAAGACCACTGCCAGCTTGTTGGCTCATTTAATGAAAGATCAGTAAACTGAATGCTTTCTCCAACCTGAACGTTTATATTATTAGTTGAAAAATCGGCGATAGGTGGTTGTGGAACAGGTTCGGAAATGTGAATCGAATAATCTTCAACTTCGCCAAAATCAATTAAACCACAATCTGTCGGTGCAGTTCTCCCCATTGCTACACGCATTCTTGTATCTGTTGTAATTCCTCCGGGAATTGTAATTGAACCCGAAACTGTTGAGCGTTGTTTTGAAGCAGTAAATACCTGTTCGCCAAAGTCTGAAAAATCCTTATCACCATTATAATCTATCCATACTGACCAATATTCAAATTTACTCCGTCCACTGAATCCAGGTACCAAATTTATATCATAGGTTTTTCCGGCTTCAAAGGCAAATGTTTTCGATGTAAAATCTTCATAGCCACCAGAACCTGAATTGTTGCTGTTTGCTCCCATCTGAACACTTGAAATCCATTCGTTTGTTGCGTTCCCGGAAGAAACACAATAGCTTGCTACAACTTTTTCAACCTGAATATAATTATCTGTAATTTTGGAATGAGAACCAGCTGCATTTGAAACAGTTAGAGATACCTTAAAATTATTTGAATTACTATAAGTAACTTTTGGGTTTTTTTCGTTTGAAGTAGATGGACTACCACCCTCAAAGCTCCACAACCAGGCCACAGGATCGTTTGTTGATATATCGGCAAAGGAAACAGCTTCGCCTTCAGTTATTACTGTTTTATCGGCTGAAAAATTAGCTACAGGAGTGATATAAACCGGAGCAAGTACTTCAACCTGAATGTAATTGTCAACAATTTTAGTGTCAGAGCCGCTGGCGTTTGTTGCTGTTAATGTTACTTTATTACTACCGGAAGAACTGTATGAAACCGATGGATTTTGTGCGGTTGATGTTGCCGGATTGCCACCTTCAAATACCCAGCTCCATGAGGTAGGGTTATTGCTAGATAAATCTGTAAAAGAGAGAGTTTCACCTTCATTTACAACTGTTTTATCGGCTGAAAAATTAGCTACAGGAGTGATATAAACCGGAGTAGGTACTTCAACCTGTATGAAATTGTCGATAATTTTGGTATTAGAACCAGCTGCATTGCTTACAGTTAACGATACTTTATAATTATTTGAAGCATTATATGTAACACTTGGATTTTTTAACGTTGAAGAGGTTGGATTACCTCCTTCAAATACCCACGACCAGGAAACCGGATTGTTGTTTGACAAATCTGTAAACGAAACAGTTTCACCTTCATTTACAACTGTTTTATCGGCTGAAAAATTGGCCACCGGAAGAGCTGGAAGAGCAAAAAGTAAAGTGCAATTCCCATATTCGTCGAGTGGTCCCAGGGTAGGGTCTGCATCGTTTCCGTCCGGTAAATCAGAACCAGTGCAAGTGGCAGGTTTTTCGCCCAATCCCCACCAGAAATAACCATCTCCATCGTTATCTTCGCAAATTACTTCATAATTGCTTTTTAAACTTATAACAGGCGTTTTTAGTGCATATGTATATCTTATATTATTAAGTGGTGTTTCAACATATATATAACCTTCATCCCCAAAATATGGCCCCCAACTGTTTTTAAATACCCAGACTATTTTTCCAATTAAAGGATAACCGGCTTCAACAGTCTTCCAGTATCTCTGTAATTCCAGGTCTCTATAATAAAAAACATCGCCTTCCTTTACAACTTTGTATCCAACAAGTACCATAGCATGTGCCCAGTCACTTAGTCCTGAGCGTACAGGCCCCATTTCAATTAACATTTTTCTCAAGTTGTCTTCAGTGTATGAAAGATAATTCTCAGAACCAAATCCAAAAGGTTCTTTACCAGAAAAACGTATTAATTCGGTTGGATTAGTTCCTTTGGATTCACATGGTTGAACTGTTGCAGTATATGGAAATGTTGCCTCATCAACAATCCCTGTATTCACTATATAATCAATTGCATATGTTGGATAACCGCCACCACAATTACCTGCGTCAGCACATGATAATAAATCCTGTTCAGACAAGTCGAGGTTTAGTTGTTGGTTTAAAGAAAGATTCACCATGGCCTCAGTAGCACCTGTTGTTGCAAATGCCCAGCAGGAACCACAAGACCCCTGGTCGGTAACCGGCGATATCCAGTTTTTACCGTGCCTGTCGCGCCAGTCCCACTCACTCACCATTAAGCTTGTTTCTGTAGTGGCTGATTTTAAAGATCCATCTTCTGTACTGGTTGATTCGGTACCTGCCGATATAACTCCACCAACATAATATTCAAAACCTGCAGGGAAAGTACCCTGGCCATACAATTTCTTTTTATCCGACCAGCTTAACTCTGAAACACTGGTTGGACCGGCTACCCAGCTTTTTCTTTGCTTTTTTAGGTTTTTGTTGATCTTATTGATCTTCTCCTCATTCTGAGCCTTCTTTTTCTCTTTCTTAATAGCAGCAATATTTTTCCCT
The DNA here is from genome assembly GCA_013203755.1 of Bacteroidota bacterium. Taxonomy (GTDB): domain Bacteria; phylum Bacteroidota; class Bacteroidia; order Bacteroidales; family Prolixibacteraceae; genus Draconibacterium. The sequence continues at coordinate 825 of JABMPI010000741.1, read as the reverse complement.
TGCTCTAATGCTGTTGAATAGCTTAAACTTAAAAGTTCCATTTTGGCATTTTTAAGCTCAATTTGTAAAGCGTAAGGTTTTACATTGTCCAGTATACTTGTTTCTTCACAAATATTTTCAATAGAATAGCTTGTGGCATCTTCTAAAAGTAGATTATAACTTTCATAAATAAGGTATTCATTAAAGTTATTATCTATTAGCAGCAATCGAACCAGGGCTTTATCACCATTTAGTTCAATGTTTGCACTGGCATCGAGCCCATATATTGGCTTTCCATTTTTATCAAACGGAAATATTTCTACTGATTCCGAAAAGGTCTTGTTTACTGCAATGGATATAGGATTTACTCCTTCCATTTTGAATCTTTGGTTTTGTCCAAAGGACAACTGACTCATTAAAATCAGTATTATAATAAAAAAATTTGTTTTTTTCATGACATACATTTTTTTATGCAAATTTATGGCTGTAGAGAGCGAAAAAGGTGAAATAAAGTGCTGATTACAAGCGTAAAACTTGCTGAATTTATATCTGAATTTTTGTATTTTATCTGCATTTTGGACGAGAGAAGAGTAAGGTATCATAACTTAAAAGCTTAGTTTATACTGTTTATGTATCAGTAATTTTTTTAACAGCTTAGGTTTCGCTTGTCCAATGGGCAACTGACTAATTAAAATCAGTATTACAATAACATGTATTGATTTTTTCATAACATAAATGTTTTATTGCGATTTAATGATCCTAAAAAGTTTTTAACCTGATTGATAGATATCTTAGATATTGTTTCAATCAGTGGGTTTGTAAAAACCAATAGCACTTTTAAACTTA
>JABMPI010000740.1 GCA_013203755.1 Bacteroidota bacterium | reverse complement strand
TCCAAGGTCAATCCATTTTGCTTCAGGGGTAGTATAACCTGGTATCGTTGGGTATAAATCATTTGTATTCTGGTTTCCGATTTCACCCCACGAACCTCTTAATTTCAAACTGGATATCTGCTCTACGGATTCCATAAACGACTCACGGGCAATGTTCCAACCGCCAGAAAATGAAGGGAAGAAACCAAAACGGCTGCCTTTCGCAAATCTGGAAGAACCATCGTAACGTCCATTCGCTTCAATAAAGTATTTCTCTTTATAATTATAATCGATATGCCCAAAGTAACCCATTACGGCCCAATCGCGATACGAGTCACCGCCGCCATATTCTCCCAGCGCTGTATCAATTCCGGGAGTACCTACTGAAATCAAATTCTTGCGATTAATAGAGAAGCCTTCACTAATGCGATTTTCTTTGTTAAAACCAGCCATCAAACCAAAGTTGTGTTGGCCAATACTCTTGTTGTACTTGGTATAAATATTCAAAGCATGGTTAATAAAATCTGAGTATCCTCGGGAATATTGAGTGTTCGTAGGATCGGAATTGTTTTCAACAAATTTAAAGGCACTCGCAAATCGGGCCTGTTCATTAACATCCCGGGTGGTTGTCATTCCCTTTTGATAGGTATATTCTCCGGTAATAGTAAAGTCTTTTAATAGAGTATATTCCAATTTCTGAAACATACGAAGGTTATCGGTATCTGTTGTACTTGGAATCCTGTATCTTTCTTTGTTCCCTGCGGTATCAAAAGGTAAAATATCACCATTTGGCAGTTCAAAGAATCCGATAGGGGCATACATTGTTGATCCAAGAGCACTGCCATAAGACCCAATCGGATTAGTACGGACACTGCTTCTATAAAAAATATTTGTTGATGATTTCAGGTTACTGGTTAAATCAGCACCCATAAACGCGTTTACATTGTAATTTTTATAGCTGTCATTGTCCGTGGTAAGAATACCATCTTCATAGGCATATCCTGCATTTATACGATAAGAAATTCGTTCACTACCTCCGCTCATTGTTAAATTGTGAATCGTTGAGATCCCCGCATTATCTAATAAATCGCCAATTACATTCGACTCCGAAAGAGGATAGTAGATACCACTTTCAGGATCCAGAACGATTGGATAATTGGTATTACTAACAGGATCTTTCAGATAAGTAAGCTGACTTGGATTTGCATCATACTGATCCAAATAATTCAACCATTTGCTAACCTGTTGATTCTCAAAGTACCGAAAAACTCCCCAATCATCGAGGGCTTCAACAAACTCTCTGGTACTTGCCTTTTCAGGGATTTCTGTTGGTGTGTCAAAACTCAATGTTGTAGAATACTCAAATTTAATGGGTTGATTTTTCTTTGCCTTTTTAGTTGTAATTAAGACAACACCAAAAGCTGCACGTGCTCCATATATTGATGAAGCAGCCGCATCTTTCAATACAGATACAGCCTCAATATCTCTGGGATTAACATCCGATAACGACATGGGGACGTTATCCACAAGTACAAGAGGAGACCCGCCATTAATTGAGGTGAATCCACGGATATTTATGGAAGTTCCCGTGGAACCCGGTTGCCCTGATGTAGAGACAACCTGTAATCCTGCACTAACACCCTGAAGTGCCTGAGCTGAGTTTACAATGGGCCGGTCTCCAATAATATCATCCATTTTTACATAGGATGTTGCTCCGGTTACATTTTCCTTTTTCTGCGTACCAAAACCAACAACAACAATTTCATCGATATCTTGTGTGTCTTCTTCCAACAAAACATCAATGGTTGATTTACCTGCGATAGCAATTTCCTGAGTAGTAAATCCAATAAACGAGAATGCTAAAACAGCGTCTGCGCTGCCAACTGTAATCTCGTAGTTTCCATCAACATTTGCAACCGTACCATTTGTGGTACCTTTTTCAACAACGGTTACACCAGGTAACCCCAATTGATCACTCGTAGTAACTTGGCCTTTAATCGTTACGTTTTGCCCATACGAGAGCAATCCGTAAAATGTAAAAGCAAGTAGCAATAATAGCGATTTCTTCATATTAATATAATTTAGTTTAAAATAGAGTTTCATATCCCTCTTGTAATCAAATTCAGAATTCTGTACGACGGTGTAAAATTAGATTTGAATGGATTTAGATTAGGGTAGTTTTAAATCTTTATCCTGTAAATATTCAGAATCTTACAGTACAAATCATTCGCTATTCTGCATATAACATTCATGCCATTCTGGTTTTGTTTTTTGAAAAAACAGTTACTATTCTCTTTAAGAGGACTTTGCGAATATTTTAAAAGTTGTTAAAAAGTACTAATTTTGTGCTGCTATATTGTTGATGAAAAAAATTTGGATGAAGATTAAATTCAAGACATATTTGCTTTTCTCTTTGTTTTGGGTGTTTATTACCTCCGCAGAAACTAAATTCTCTCATTTAACTATTGAGGATGGTTTATCACAATCAAGTGTTAAATGCATTTTTCAGGATTCAAAAGGCTTTCTTTGGTTTGGAACAGCCGATGGATTAAATAAATATGATGGTTATCAATTCTCTACATTTAATAATAATCCCAACGATCCACATTCCATTAGCGGAAACGATGTTTCGTGTGTTTACGAAAATCCCAACGATTCTGTTTTATGGGTGGGCACGCAGGATGGAGGACTTAATGTTTTTGACAGAAAGTTAAATAAGTTTGTATCCTTTAAAGTTGGCTCCGGAATTGGCAAATCAATTTTATCGAATAATATCAGACACCTTTTGGTAACCGATGATCAGAAACTTTGGATTGCATCATACGGTGGTGGAATTTTCTACTTTTCGAAGTCAGACTCTACTTTTGTGCAACCCGATTTCAGTAAACAGGCGCGATTTAGAGATGTGAATTGTATTGAAAGAGACGATTCAGGCAACCTTTGGATTGGTGCAACAACAGGTCTTTATAAATGGAGTCCTGAAGATCAGGAAAACAATGTAACGCCCACCAAAATTGATTTACTTTCGAATAAAAATTCGATTAATATAAGAGTATTAAAATTTGATTTTAAAGGCAACCTATGGGTAGGGACTCAAAATAATGGATTATTCAAATATCAACCTATTTCTTTTAAACTAAAAAATTACACTTTTTCAACTTTATCAAATTCCATTAGTTCGAACACAGTCAGAACTATTTTACAAGCCCGTGATGGAATTATTTGGATTGGAACAATGGACGGTCTGTTTAAATACCAACCAGAAGCAAATACTTTTGAAGTACTAAAAAGCGAAAGGAACAATCCGGAATCATTGAACAATAATGTAATTTATTCGCTTTTTGAAGACTATTCAGGAATCATCTGGGTTGGAACTTATCTTGGGGGAATTAATAAATTGGATCCAATTCAATCCCGATTTCCAAAATTCAATAATTTTTCACCGCCGGGCGACAATCAGGATTCATATAATATTGTTAGGTCGATTTGTACGGATAACAAGGAAACAATTTGGATTGGAACCTCCAAAGGTTTAATTGAGGTAAATCAAAACAACATTAATTCAACCCTAAAACAAAGTAAATTATATTTTAATAATGTTGAGGTTGGAGGATTATTATTTACTGACCAAGGTCTTTTTGCAGGTACAGACAAAGGCCTTTTTCTCAGAAAGGGGCAAGGGCAGTTTATAAATTTGTCTCCCCGGATATTACAGCAAACCGGCTTCAATATTCAGCGATTTTCTTCAGCAATTATTGATGATAACAAAAATATTTGGTTTACTAATCCAACGGGACTTTTTAAATATAATCCTGAGCAAGATGAATTCAGGGTATATAATCCCAAAGGTCCTGATGGCGAGGAGATTCAACATCATGGAATCGGATTATTCGAAGATTTTTCAGGAAAAATTTGGATAGGAACTTTTAATGGAAGATTATATACTTTTGACAAACACACTGAAGAGTTTGAGCTGATAATTCCAGGGAGCAATAACAATCTAATTAGTTTTAATAAAATTTTTTGAGGTGTTTACTTAATTAATATTATATTTGCTTGAAATAATGATAGATATGGATATTTTCAATGGAGAGGAGCTCTTAAAATTCACTGAACGGTTCTCATCGGACGAGGTATGCC
>JABMPI010000739.1 GCA_013203755.1 Bacteroidota bacterium | reverse complement strand
ATAGAAGCCGTTTCGAAAACAGAGGGTGACTTTGAGTATTTTGTATTTAATGACTTTAGCCAACCGGAAACTAAACAGTTTTTAGAAGAATCAAAAACCAAATTTAACTTTGAACTTATTAATTTAGAAGATATTACCGACACTCCATCTCCAAACTATAAATTAGTTCTTGAAACGGCTCAAAGAATGGCATTGGAGAAACAGTGTCCTCTTATAATTATTGAGTCGGATGTGGTTATTCAACCACAAACTATACCCGAGTTGGTTGGCATTATGAATTCTAATCCTAATCCTGGAATTATTGGAGCAATCACAGTCGATAAAACCGGCGCCTATAATTTCCCTTATACCTTCGAAAAACTAAAAAGTGATGCTATTTTAAATACATCGCACAGTTTAAGTTTCTGTTGTACCTTACTTACAACGGAATTTTTAAAGGAATTTGATTTTAAAATACTTTCCAAAAAAAAAGATTGGTTTGATGTTTACATTAGTCGTCAATCTAAAAAGTTAGGTTTTCATAACTATCTGGCTAAAGGTGTTGAGGTATTACATTTACCACACTCCAGCCGACCATGGAAAAATTTAAAATACTCTAACCCGGTATTGTACTACATAAAGAAATATTTAAAAAAACGCGATCGAATTTAATATGCCACAACGTATTTTATATAACCGTTTTAAAATAGCAGGTCATGTAATTTTTTGGCTTGCGAGTATAACTTTACTAACATTTCTTTTTTCATATCACGAACAAAGATTTCACTTTAACCTGATTATTAAATCTTTAATAACCAATTCAGGGTTTGCAATTGGAGTTTATTTTAATCTCTATTTCCTTATTCCTAAATTATTAAAACAAAAAAACTACATCTTCTATATTTTTGGATTAATAGTACTTTTAACGGTTACCAGTCTTGCTATTCAATTGCTTTTTATTTTTCCTTTTGGTAAAGCATTAGGACTTTCGGGTCAATTTTCCTCAAACCTACATTCGGCCTATTTTTTTTCAACCTTTGCTTTTGTATTAGCCACTTCTCTACTAAAATTTATTAAAGACTGGTTATCGCTTCAGGATTTGAATTTTAAAATCACAAAAATTGAGCAGCAGAAACTGGAAGCCGAATTAACAACATTAAAAGGGCAGCTTAATCCACATTTCCTTTTTAACTCATTAAATAACATTTATTCGCTTGCCTTAATAAAATCGGACAAGGTACCAGATCTCATACTGAAACTCTCCGATTTAATGCGGCATATTATTTACGAGTCGAAAGAAAATTATATCTCCTTAGATAAAGAAATCGATTTTGTAAATAATTTTATTGCTTTACAGAAAATACGTACTTCGGAACAAACCAAAATAGAATATCATATAAACGGTGAAATTCCTTCAGCTAAAATTGCACCTTTACTTTTTGAACCATTTATAGACAATGCTTTTAAACACGGATTACCGGGTGCTAACAATTTAGATTTTATTTCAATAAAATTCAATTTTAACAAATCGGATTTTTTAGAATTTGAATTGAAAAACAATTATGAAAATACAGAACATTGGAATAAGAAAAATTCGGGAATAGGGATTGAAAACGTAAAACAACGCTTAAAATATCTCTATAAACCAGATGAATACTTTTTGAATATTGATAAAAAGAACAATATATTTTCAGTCTCGCTAAAACTAAAACTTAAATAGGATGGAAGTTAGAGCACTAATAACCGATGACGAACCACTCGCACAAAACGTAATTCAGCAATATGCTCAAAAGTTACCCGATCTTACGATTGTGGGTACATGTAACGATGCCATTTGTGCTCATAAATTCCTTCAGGAAGAAAAGGTGGATTTACTATTTCTTGATATTAATATGCCAAAACTTTCCGGAATTTCTTTTTTGAAAAATCTGAAAAATCCACCGCTTGTAATTTTTACAACCGCATATTCTGAATATGCTCTTGAAGGTTTTGAATTAAATGCAATTGATTATCTAAAAAAACCATTTTCGTTTGATCGCTTTTGCAAGGCCTATTTCCGTGCAGAAGAACTACTGCAACTTAAACAACAATCTCAGGCAGTTAATACAACTGAAAACCACAATGAATTTCTGTTTATTAAATCGGACAAAAAAACCATAAAGGTAAAGTTCGCGGATATATATTATATAGAAGGATTGGGAGATTATATAAAACTACATTTGAGAGATAAAAAAATAGTTACCAATCTTTCGATGAAAAAGATTTTTGCCCTGCTACCAATAAATGGCTTTTTTAGAACTCATAAATCTTTTATAGTATCGCTTGATAAAATTGATGCAATTGAAGGTAATATGACTATTGTTAAAGAGACCAAACTCCCGATTGGGAACAGCTACCGACAAGAATTTATGCAGTTTATTAAAGGTTTTGTAGCAGAGTAGGTCTATATAGTCTTCGCAAGAAAACGCCAAATACTGCGT
>JABMPI010000738.1 GCA_013203755.1 Bacteroidota bacterium | reverse complement strand
TGATTGTCAATAAAGTAGTAAATATTTTTGTTTATTGCATTGGCTATTTTCTCTAAAATACCAGTCTTTATATCCTTGACATTGAGCCAATTATTGAGGTTTTGAGGGGATATTTCCAATCTTTCTGCAAGCACATTTAGCGGCCACTCATCATTCTCCAAAATTCTTTTAACCTCTTCTCCTCTCATTGCCAATTATTTAAAAGTAATGTTAATATATTTTGATTCATTTAATAAATAAAAGTCTTTGTTGGTAAATATTAATGTTTAGTTTTGGCAAACATTTTAATTACGATTCAAATATAATACTTATGTTGAAACAAAACAAAATAAAACAAGATTGTGCCAATAAAATGGCAATTAAAAGTTTAAAACAAACGGGAAACCCTGAGCTAAGAAGTAGGTTACCAAGAGGTGCTGTTCGTGATATTTCCAACGAACTCAACATCTCCTGGATTTGGGCATACAGAGTTATCATAGGTAAAGAAAAAGGAGATCCCCGAATTGTTTCGATGGCATTGGAACATGCTAAAATAGAGGATGAAAAACGGGAAAGAATGGCTGGCTTAATTGAACGAAATAATAAGGAGCTTCAAAAAATCAAATAAAAGAAAAGCAAGTAATTCTGGAAAGTTTAAAAAGGAAATTAATCAAACAAATACAGTTCAATTATAATGTTTCAAATACATGAATTTCAATTAAGACAAATGCTCTCTTCAGCGGCAAACCTGGGTGCGAAAAACGCCCTCCGTGAAATGGGAGTGGATAAAACACAAATATCAAAGGCAGAGGCGTACCGAAGATACAGCCGGCGACGAATTGACCGATGGATTAAAGAAGGAAAAATCATCCCAATAAAAAGCAAGAGTTCCGTAATGTTCAATTCAGGGGAATTGGAAACAATTTCACAAACAGTGGAACTTTATTTTAATCACATCCAACCAATAGATAATAAAAAGTAATATGGAAACTACAACACTAAAAATGTTTTCTGACACCATTAGAAATGAAAATGGGCTGATTTTGATTACACCAGTCTGTGAGTTATTCAATTTACATGTACAAAATCAGTACAGTAAGATTAAAAAAGATCCGATTCTGGGTAAACTGTATGGAAAAAACCATACAGATTCAGCTCAAAATGAAAAACTGTATGGAAAAAACACAACAGAATTTGGTGAAATAGACAAAAACGGACGAATTTTTCTAACTAAAAAAGGATTTCTTAGATGGATTCAAATTATCAATCCAAACACTCTTGAAGAAGAATTACGAGAGAAATTTATCATGTACCAGGAAATGATCTCAGATTTTCTTTTTGGTTCGTTGGAAGAACATGAAACAATAACCAGGGTAAACCATGAACTTCAACAATGGAAACAAAGATATAGTGAAGCAGGAACAATGGTAAAGAAAAAACAAGCTGAACTTATTCTCCTCTTAAACACACGGTATCAATACCGCATCGAATTCAATCAAAACAAAACACTGTCAAAGTAAAGTTTAAAATAACCGCACCATGACAAGTAACACCGGGAGTCGCAGTGGCGACTCCCTTTTATTAGCTAAATATTATGACTTATTGCGAAAGAACAGACCATAACCAATATGCACTTCATATAAATAAGGAGGAGCTTAAGGAAATAGCCCTTGCATTGACCGAGCGGAAATCAAAAATAGCTTCGAAACTTCAGAAGGTAATTTCCTGTGAAGTAGTTGGCAAGAAAAAAACATTTCTGAAAAACCGGGAGATTGAATTGTGTACCAGTTGCAAAGGAAGTGGAAAAGTTCGGGCAAATGTTACCAATACTTATGAGTATGATTTTGAAACCTGCCCAAAATGTGACGGAAAATCAGGGATCGTTAAGATTATCACAACAACATATGAGCCGTTAACAACGATTTGGCAAGAACATTTTGCCCAATGAAGTTCAGTTCTATTGAAAAAAAACAACAACCTCATAACCTAAAAATTTAATGGCATATATTGACCAACAAGATATTTTTGATGCAACTTCAGGTGGACTCGATATTATTTATCGCTGTTATCCACAAGCTAAAACTGCACAAAGTAAAACAGATAAACGTTTCCGTATTCGTTCTGATGATCGTACTGCATCGGCCTCACTCAAGCAACTTAAAGATGGTATTTGGGTAGTTACTGACTTTGGTGGAGACCAAACACCACGAAATGGAATCAACGTTTATATGAAAGAAGAATGCCTTACTTTCCGTGAAGCATTGGTTCATCTGGCCTCTCTATACGGAATAGGTGGTATTAAAGCTGAAATCAATAAACCTGGATTTGAAAAACGTCCTGCTACTTCTGAAGAAAAAGAGAAGGATTACATCTTCGATATCAAAAAAGAAATCCCTGAAGCCGATTTAAAAGTACTTGGGCCAAAAGTTACTAGTGAAGTGTGTAAACGTTACAATGTGTACTCGCTAATTAGTTTTACTTACATCAAAAATGGTGAGGCAATGATTACCACAAGTACTGATAAATATCCAATCTTCTTGTTTGACCATGGTAACTTTAAGAAATTGTATCAGCCCTTAAACCCGGAAAAGCAGTATCGGTTCCGTTATGTGGGTAATAAAACAAAAGACTATGTAAACGGATTAAGCC
>JABMPI010000737.1 GCA_013203755.1 Bacteroidota bacterium | reverse complement strand
GGCATACCTCGTCCGATGAGAACCGTTCAGTGAATTTTAAGAGCTCCTCTCCATTGAAAATATCCATATCTATCATTATTTCAAGCAAATATAATATTAATTAAGTAAACACCTCAATTAATTAATTTGGTCAGCTGCTTTGCAAAGTTAGCTGCACCGTCAACCGATAAATGTACAACGTCGTTCAAGTCGTTTATAGTAGTTAGCTCCTCTCCATTTATAATGAATAAATTTTTGTCTCCTCCCGATTGAAGGTTGCTAATAATATTACGCTCAGCATTTCGAATGTCATCCAGTGTATCGGTGCCATTTTTAGGAACAGTATTTTTGCTGGTGGTAGGTAAAATGCAATATATTTTTGCGTTGGGCTGTACTTTTCGCAATTCAACCAACAACCTTTTGTAATAAGGTCTTATTTCGTTTTCAATAGTGAATGTCGAATTCCAATCGTTAAATCCCCACAGAATTGTGATCACATCCACCTCAATATTTTTGAGCAAGTTCGCCACGGGCCACGAAATTTTTGAGCCACCAACAGCCAGGTTATAAAGTTTCCAGTTTTTTTGGCGAGCCAGCAAAAACGGGTAAGTTAAGTAGGCCGCTCCATTTTGCCCAACACCATGAGTAATTGAATTTCCGATGGCTGCATAAATTGGCTTTTTTTCACATTTAACGCTTTTCAGATCAGCAGATTTATCTATCTCCAAACCGGTAAAATTTATTCCGGTAAAGGCTGGCAAAACAATTTCCCATTCAGTTAATTTATCACCATCCGGGTTCGGGAACGAAAAATCAAAGCCATTTGCATGCTGGTAGAATTTGCCGTTTTTAAAAATCCCAAACACTTTTTGTCGGGTTTGGGAATCATCGCGTTCTTCGAAAAACACTTTAATCTCGGAACTATTGCTTGAAAAGCAAATAGAAACTCCTGATTGTGTATTCGCTTTTTCGGCATTCAGAAATGTTTGAGGATGTTCCAGAAACGATTTTGTGTGCCTGTTAAGAATAACTTTCTTTTCACTCTTTTCGACAAACAAAGCTCCTTTATAGGTTATTTGATTGTTATTTGGTGCAATAAATTTCTTTTCTTCTGCTTTTAGATTGAATATAAATCCCCCCAGCAGCAAAATTATTACCAGTAATTGTCTCATTTTTTTACTTTTTTGTGAACAGCATTCACCTTAGATTTCCAGTTATTCAACTTTTCGAGAAGTGTTCTTGATAATTCTTTTTCTGAAGAAACCAGGTTGTTTGTTTCGTTTGGATCTGTTTTTAAATTGTATAATTCAACTTGATTTTTGTCGTAAAAATCAATCAATTTATAATCGCCAACCCGCACTGCGCTACAATTTTCGTCGCCGGTTGATTCAGGTCTGCCAACCGGAGAATGCCAAAACAAAGTTCTTTCAACTGATTTTTTGTCTTTTATGGCAGGCAACATAGAAAGCCCATCTAAATGCGATTCGGGTTTTAGCGGAATTCCCGACACATCGAGTAATGTTGGAAAAATATCGGTATTTACAGTTACCTGGTCTGAGTATGTTTCAGCTTGAATTACACCGGGCCAGTACACAAAAAACGGTACTTTTGCACCACCTTCATAAACGTGTCCTTTACCTGCTCGCAATGGTAAATTGGAAGTGGCAAGTACCCGTTTATTGGTTGCTCCCCGGTTCGATAATCCACCGTGGTCCGATGTGAAAACGATAATTGTGTTGTCGTAAATACCTTCCTGTTTTAAGGTTTTTACCAGTTCTCCAAGGCTTTCATCCATGCTTTCAATCATGGCTGCATAAATGGCATTGTCCTGCCTCATTTTGGTGGTTCCGTCTTTTGTAATGTATTCCGGCCCATCAAAATTCATCTTTTTTATTTTCGCCTTATATTTTTCAATCTTTTCTTTTTTGGCTTGAAGTGGGGTGTGAACCGCATAATGACATAGCACTGCAAAGAAAGTTTCGTTTTTGTGATTGGTGATAAAATTAACCGTTTCATTTGTCAATCGGTCAGTAATATATTCCCCCTCTTCTCCAGCTTCAAGTCCAACAATACCACTGTGGTTGCTTTTGTCTCCCTCCTTTTTTATATTATAAGGGAAAAAATAAGAAGGTGGTGCTCCGGCATGGCAACCGCCAATATTAATATCGTATCCCTGATTTTGCGGCCATTGCGAAGCATCTTTACCTAAATGCCATTTGCCTGCAAAAAAAGTGGTGTAGCCAGCTTCTTTAAATGCTTCGCCAATGGTAACTTCCGAGGTTTTCATTTGTCCTTTTCCTCCCGGAATTTTAAGCCGCGCAGGATATTTCCCCGTTTGTAACGAAAACCTGGATGGTACACACCGTGGATGGCTGACATAAGCATTTTGAAATTGCATGCCCGATTTTGCCAACTGGTCAATATTTGGTGTTTCGTATAATTTTGATCCAGTAACCGACAAATCGTAATAACCTAAATCGTCAACCACGAACAGTATGACATTCATTTTTTTTTCGGCAAAACTATTGAGGCAGAGAACTACTAAAAGCGCCGTAAATATTTTTTCAAATAACTTCATTGTCGAAATTAATTACTGTTTTCAAAATTAGATATTTTACCAAAGTCAAAGTCTGATATTTCCCGCAGTTCTTTTAACGATTTATCATTGTCAAAATGCTTCATTTGTGCTTTCAAATCTAATTTCATTTGTGCAATAATGTCTTTGTACGCCGGTTCGTCGATGGCATTGTTTAGCTCACTCGGATCTTTCTCTAAATCGTAAAACTCCCAAACATCAATATTATAATAAAAGTGCGCTAATTTGTAACGGTCATTTCGTAAACCGTAATGTGGCTGAACATGGTGCCAATAAGGGAATTCGTAATAATGATAATACATCGATTCAGGCCAGTCGGCAGGGGTATTCCCTTGCATGTTTGCAAAAAATCCACGCCCCTGAACAGCTTCAGGAACTTCAATCCCCGCTGCTTCAAGTAGTGTTGGAGCAAAATCAACATTGGTAACAATGTCATTATTAACAGTGCCAGCAGGTATTTTATTTGGATAACGAACAAGGAATGGCATGCGAAGCGATTCTTCGTAAATAAACCGTTTATCGAACCAGCCATGATCACCCAAATAGAAACCCTGGTCGGAGGTATAAACAACAATTGTATTTTCTGCTAATCCTTTTTCTTCCAGATACGCCAACACGCGCCCAATATTATCATCTACTGATTTAACACAAGCCAGATAATCTTTAATATAAGTCTGGTATTTTAAATTCCGATTTTCTTCGGGGCTTGCCGTTTTGTCTAATATAACCGATTCATCCCGACCATTTCCAAATTGTCCCCACTTAGCTAATTCTTTGCCTTTCAGGTCTGCAGGAGGAGTCATTTTCATGTCTTTCCGATTAAAGTCGTCCATGGTCATGTCGGTGTCGCCAGCCGTTTTTTCCCTTCCTTTGTAGTCGTCGTTATAAGTTGCCGGATAAGGCATATCGATGTCTTCCCACAATTTTTCATATTTTGTATCAGGATCCCAATTCCGATGTGGTACTTTAAATTGTAGCAACAGACAAAACGGATCTTCCTGTTTAGTTGCCGTATTTAACCAATCCAAAGCAAAGTCTGTTGTAAGGTTAGTAGCATACCCTTTTTCGGTAACGGTTGTTCCGTTTTCATTATAAACCGGATTCCAGTAATAACCTTGCTGTCCACCACCTTCGTGGTATTTAAAATAGTCGAAACCACGAGGCTCCGATCCTAAATGCCATTTTCCAAAGAGTGCGGTTTGATAACCATTATTTTGTAATTCTTCGGGGAAAGTCCACTGGTTGACATTGAATTGGCCACCACTTTCATTCTTGTAATAACCATTTACATGACTATATTTTCCGGTTAGAATGCAAGCCCGGCTTGGTCCGCAAATGGCATTGGTACAAAAAGCATTATTAAACCGAACTCCTTCTTCTCCCAGTCGGTCGATATTCGGCGTTGGTGCCAGCGATTCAAAAATACCTCCGTAAGCCGATATGGCATGTGTTGCATGGTCGTCGGACATAATAAAGATAATATTGGGCTGCGCAGGAGCAGATTCTTTTTGCTTTACCTTTAAATTGCAAGCACTAACCACGGTTGAAATGGTAAAAAGCAGTCCGATATATAAGTTTAATCTAGTGTTCATGTAATATCAATTTAAAACAATTATTGTTTCTGTTTTCAAATTTTTGTCGTTAGATGAATTACCAACAAGAATTGTAAATTCTCCCGGTTCTACTACAAATTTCATCTCTCTGTTGTAAAAGCCCAAATGATTAAAAGGAATTTCAAATAAAACAGATTGTGTTTCGCCAGCTTTTAACGAAATGCGTTTGTAACCTTTTAGTTCTTTCACAGGTCGTGTTACTGACGAATAGTTGTCTCTGATGTACAGTTGTACAATTTCATCGCCAGCAATATTACTAGTGTTGCTCACATTAACAGACACCAATACATCTTTGTTTTTTTGAATTTGGGTATCGGCAATTTTAAGGTCGGAGAATTTAAAATCGGCGTAACTCAATCCATAACCAAATTCCCAAAGAGGATCCGATGGCTCATCGATAAATTTATGGAAAAGGTGCATGGGTTTGTGGTTGTATGTATAAGTTATTTGTCCCACAGAGTAGGGTACACTCATTGTCATTTTTCCTGAAGGATTTGTTTTTCCTGAAAGAATTTCGGCAATAGCTGCACCGCCCAAAGCACCAGGTTCCCAGGCTTCAATAATTGCAGGTACATTCTCTTTTATCCATGGCTCTGACAGTGGGCGTCCATTAACAAAAACAACAATTACGTTTTTGTTTTTATCGTATATTTTTTGAACCAAATCCAGTTGGTTGCCCATTAAATTTATGTTTGCCCGGTCGATGTTTTCGCCACAGTTTTTTTCTTTACTGTCGTAACGCAACGAGTTTGAACCAACAACTACCACAACTGCATCGTAGTCGCTTGCTTTGTTAACTGCATCGTTCAATAAATCGGCAGAGGGATTTATTAAACTCTCGCCCGAATTAATAAAGTCAACTTGCGAGGTGTTAAATTCTGCGTTTATCCCTTCGTAAACCGTGGTAATATTTTCTTCGGGTTGTTCTAAAACCCAGTCGCCCAAAATACGGTGGTTGTGTGCATTTGGACCAGTAACCAAAATTCGTTTTTTATTTTTAAGTGGAAGAATTTTTTTATCCTCTCCTTTAACCGTACTGTTTTTTAACAGTACTATGGATTTTTGTGCCGCCTCGAGAGCTAAGTTTTTGTGTTGGTTGTTAAACAAGGTTTTTTCGACAATACCGGGGTCTGAAAATGGATTTTCGAATAAACCCAATACAAATTTTGATCTCAATATTTTACGACACGATTCATCTATTTTATCCTCTGAGATTTCTCCATTTTTTACCATTTCTGCTAATGGTTCTAAAAAGTCCGGGCCATGCATGTGCATGTCCATTCCGGCATTTACAGTTAACTCAATTGCCTCTTTTTGTCCGGATACTACCTTTTGAGTTTGAAAAAGGCGTTCAATATCCATCCAGTCGCTAACTACAAAACCATTAAATCCCCATTCATTACGAAGGATGTCGGTTAGTAACATTTTGTTGCCATGACAAGGAATTCCGTTTAATTCGTTGTGTGCAGCCATAAAAGTATATACTCCGGCATTTACCTGCGCCTGGTATGGCGGCAACCAAATCTCGCGCAATTGGCGCATCGAAACATCCATGGTTGATGCATTTGTTCCGTTAACAGATTCGCTTCCGGCGATAAAATGTTTGGCACAGGCTAAAATATTATTATCGCCAAAATTGCCTTGATAACCCTCGGTAAATGCAACACCCATTTGGGAAACCATAAAAGGGTCTTCGCCAAAAGTTTCGCCACAACGCCCCCAGCGGGCATCGCGGGCAACATCTACATTGGGAGAAAAAGTCCAGTGCATTCCGGTTGCGCGAACTTCTTTTGCAGTGGCTTTAGCAACCCGTTTTATCAAATCGTTGTCCCATGTCGAAGACAGGCCTAGTTGGGTCGGATAAACGGTGGTTCCCTTAATCATTGCATGACCATGAATGGCATCTATTCCAATTAACAGTGGAATTTTTAAACGCGATTTTCTTACCAATTCCTGCAATTCGTTAGCTTCTGTGGCATCTTTTACATGCAAAAATGAACCTATTTTCCCGTCCACTACAAGTTGTTTTAATTCGGCGATACTCATTCCTTTATACATTCCAGCCTGGTCATCTTCAATTAAAACTTCTCCCTTCATTTTTTTCTTTGTGTCACGAATATGTTCGATAGCAACATATTGACACATCTGTCCAATTTTCTCTTCCAGGGTCATTTTGCTCATTAAATCCTCAAGTCTTTCGTTGATTGGCAATTTAGTATCCATGTATTTTTCTGAACTTTGCCCAAAACTTTTAAGAATGAATAACACTGTTGCAATGAGAAGTAAAAACGATTTCATAATAATTTTACTATTGGGTGTTGAATAACCCTCCGAAGTAAATTTACTTCGAAGGGTTAACCTTTCTAAACTAAACTATCTAATTGAAAAACAACTAAACTAATATCCGGGATTCTGGTCTTCAGGACCAATTGCCTGATTTTTAATAATAACATCAGAAGGGATTGGCAACAACAGGTTTTTTAGTACTGAGGCATCATCAGTTGCAAAAATTTCATCAGTTCCTCCAGAGAAAGTTTTATCTTTTTTGGCCTGGGCTATTGCAGCATTGTGGTTAATTAGAATTTGCTTAAAGTATTCAGCACCACGTCTGCGTGCATCAAACCACGATTGTCCTTCCCCAATAAGTTCAACAAGCCTTTCGTCCATAATTCTGGCTCTCAATTCCTCACTTGATGAAAAATCTGCAGGATTAATATTTACAGGGAAATCATATCCACTTGTCCCCCTGCTTCGTTCAATAAGTATATTTATATGGTCGCAAGCCAGTTGTGTTGGACCATTAATTTCATTTTCAGCTTCAGCAACAATCAAGTGCATCTCCGCTAAACGGCAAACAATATAATTGTTCCCAGCCGTGTTATTATCCAATGCAGATCCATCGATCCATTTTGATATAGCAGGATATCTCGCATAACTTTTAGCTTTTACTCCATCAACAGTAGCTCCTTTAGGTAGTGGATAGGCACAAGTTAGATCCCCGTTTTTCCGAATCCATGAAGTTTTAGTTCCAATTTCCATACGGGCATCAGCCTGTCCGCCACAGGCAGCAAGCATTCTGTCATATGATTCTCTCAGCACAATAATCCTTCCCCAGGAACCTTTACCGGAGGAAGTTATAATATTCCAGGGAGCCAGGATATTTGACATAGCAGAACCTGCATCTGTAACCCTTGCAAACGAAAGTTCGAATATTGCTTCAGAAGTAAATTCTGTGTCCATGCTAAAAAGGTTACTGTAATTTGAAACTAAATTATATGGGCCTGAATTAATTACTTCGAGTGCATAATCTCTGGCCTTTGTCCATTGTGCCTGATCGTTGCTCCTACTGGCAAGATTAAGATATAACTTAGCCAAATACGCTTTCGCAGCCCATTTTACAGGAGTGGTTTTATCTGTGGTTGTTTCAGGCATCATTTCGAACGCGTCATTAAGGTCGCTCTCTATCTGGGCATGAACAATATCGACAGATTCAGGTCTGGCAACAGATGCATCATCATCAGATTCAAAAGGCTCAAGAACCAATGGTGTAGGTCCATATAATCTAACCAGATTGAAATAGTGTAATGCTCTTGCAAATAAGGATAAACCTCTTGCATTTTTTACTGATTCCAATTCAGAATTTGGGTCGGTAACTTTAATGACAAAGTTAGCAGAAGCAACTCCTGAATAACAAGCTGAATATGGTTTGCTTACCCAAAGAGTACTGGGAGTTTGTTTTAATTGAGCAAGCGATCGGTTCGAATTTGCACCGGCACGGCGTCCAACGATAGTAGAGTTAAATCCTAAAGTTTGGTGGAACATTCCACTGTAGTAGTCATAAGCCATAAATGATTTTTTCACACTCTCAACAGTTGCGGCGGCTGATTCTTCCGTATCAAAGGCATTTTCAGCTGTACGGAAATTTGTAATTTCCTCTTCCAGCATATTTTCACATGAAGAAAATACCAGAAGTGATAATATTATATAATAGATCTTTTTCATTTTTAATTTCTTTTGAAAGGATTACAAGGTTACATTAACACCAAACATTATTGAACGAATTGAAGGGAATGAGTTTAAATCAATTCCAATCTTCTTAGGATTTGTAGGGTACGAATCAACTTCAGGATCATAACCTTTATACTTTGTAAAAGTTAACAGGTTATTGCCTGTAACAAAGAACTTCACATTTTTAATCAGCTTAGTTCCCGGTTTCCAAAGATACGAAACGGTAACATTGCTTAATCTTAAAAATGAAGCATCTTCTACCCATTGATCTGTATAAATACTTGAAAAAGCTGCCTGTTCATAATCGAGCCTTGGATAGACATCACTTGGAGCACCGGGTCTCCATGCATCAGTGTAAGCTTCAGCAAGTTTATTTGTTCCGGATAAATGGAAGTTTCTCAATCGTCCAAAATTACCATTGAATACATCTCTGCCTTGTACACCTGTAAAAAGGAAATTCAAAGACAAACCTTTATAGCCAAACTCTCCATTGAAACCGTAAACAAAATCAGGATTTGGATCACCAATAATGGTTTTATCCAGGTCGTTAATTAATGTATCTCTATTTTGGTCAATAAATCGTGTATTTCCTTCGGCCATTGCATTCCCATAAAAAAGTGGTGCATCTTCAGCTATTGCCTCCTCAGGAGTTTGAATAATTCCATCGGTTTCAAATCCCCAGAAAACACCAACCGCTTCTCCTTCTCTAAACATGTTAACCGGATCTTTAATTTCCGAATTCTGTCCAAGGTTTTCACCTAAGTATGAGTTTCCACCCATTTCAACAATTTTATTTCTGTTGAAGGCGATATTTCCACCAATTGAAACGTGGAAATCTTTATCCTGATAAAGAACTGCATTTATACTTGCTTCAATTCCTTTGTTTGAAACCGTACCAAGATTATACCACATGGAACTATAACCATATTCAGGAGAAAGTTGAACTTCCTGCAGCTGATCTTTGGTTTCCTTATTATAGGCATCAACAGTTAAACTAAAACGATTATCAAACATTCCTAAATCAAGTCCAATATTAGTTTGTTCAGAAGTTTCCCAGGTAAGATCCGGATTTCCTTTTTGCCCGGGAGCAAGTATTGTTTTTGGCAATCCGTCTTCACCAACAACAGTAGAAAACCTCATGGAATTAACTGTTGCAAATGATGGGTTTGAACTATTACCAACTTGGCCCCAACCAGCCCTTATTTTTAAATTAGAGAACACTTTTAAATCTTTTATAAAAGATTCTTCACTTAAACGATAGGCAGTTGCTAAAGCAGGGAAAAAGGCACCTTTTTGACCTTTACCCAGTTTGTTCGAAAAATCTTGTCTTCCGGTTATGGTTGCTGAAAGTCTGTTTTTGTAGCTGTAATTTCCACGAAATAAAACCGACATATATTTAACATTAAACTGGTCGGTGTATTCTATTTTCTGATTTGCACCGGCATGCATGGCTTCTGCACCGAGGAAATCGTCGATGAAGAAAGTAGAGCGAAGTTTTGAACGTTCAAGTAATTTCTGATCGGCAGTAGCACCTAAAGTTGCTGCTACACGATGGGCACCAAATTTATTTTTGTAATTAAGAAGAAAGTCAGACACCCAGTGGAAGTTTTGAGTATCATATTTTTCACCAATTCCACCTTCTTTAAAGCCACGGTCAATTCCACGTCCTAAATAACGTAATCGATTTTTATTTTTATAATCCATTCCCATTCGTGCAGTTGCACTTAAAGTTTTGCTAATCTCATAATCAAGACTAATCTTCGAAACAACTGTATATTCTTTTGATTTATCGCTATGATCATTTAACCATGCAGTAGGGCTATTGTAAAATTCGTCCGGGTCAAAGTCTCCAAATTCATCTACAGCACCATTTAATACTGGTGCGGAAAAAACTATTGAACCAACCATCGAACGATTTCCTCCCAGCACTTCTGTCCCAACAGTCATATCGTTCTCTAAACGCGAAATATTAAAGTTCGTTGTAACATCCAACCTGTCCGTTATTTTCTTTCTTGAATTTACCCTAATATCCATTTTCTTGAAACCTGTAGAAGAAATAATCCCCTCAGAGTCGAGATAACCTGCAGATAAAAATAGTGCCGATTCGTCATCAGCTTTTGAAAATGACAATCTGTGTTTTTGCGAAAATGCTTTTTGGTAGGTGTCTTCCTGCCAATTTACTGGAAGAATTTGTACCGAATCAGGGTAAGTATAGTTACGGTCTTCTTCCGGTGTACCATCAAGTTCCCAGGCAATTTCATTCATTTCATTTCGATAACTTTTCCACTGATCACCATCCATCACATCAATATATTTTTCTACTTCAGAAAAAGAAAAGCTATTGGAATAAGAAATTTCGCCTTCTCCTTTATTTCCTTTTTTAGTTGTTACCAAAACAACACCATTTGCACCACGCGAACCGTAAATTGCAGTAGCAGATGCATCTTTTAATATTTCGATGTTTTCAATATCCTCTGGCGAAAGGAAAGCAATTGGATTACTTGCCGTCATTGCCAATGTACTGGCATCGCCAGACTCATCTCCCCCGGCGTCAAGAATCATCCCGTCGACCACATACAATGGCTGGTTACTTGCCGACATTGAACCAACTCCACGTATGTTAATCTGAACAGCTCCTCCCGGAACACCAGAATTTGTTTTTACATGAACACCTGCAGCCCTACCCTGAAGTAATTGATCAACTGAAGGAACTCCTCTTTCATTGGCATTTTTTACAGAAATCGATGAAATACTTCCGGTAAGGTCGCTTTTTCGCATCTCCCCATAACCTACCACTATAACTTCATCCAAATCTTGAAAAGATTCTTGAAGAACAACATTAATTGTTGTATTACCTGATAAATCAACTATCTGTGTTTTAAATCCAATAAACGAAATGGAAAGTTGACCATTTTGAATATCAGGAACCGGCAAACTAAATTCACCGTTAATGTCAGAAACTGTTCCGGTTGTTGTTCCTGTAATAACAATGTTTACTCCGGGAAAGGTTTCCCCGGAAGAACTGGTTACTTTTCCACTCACTGTTGTTTGTGCAAAAGTTAAGCCTGAGCTCACTAATAAAAATGTAAGTAATAAAATAATTTGTCTCATAAGAATTTGATTTTGATTAATTCTGATTCAAAACTATATAATGTAAACAGGAATAGTCTTAACAATTAGTTGGATAATCTTTGAAATTGAATCAAAATGACAACCAGTTTATATTGAGGTGTTTATGTTTTGGCATTGACGTATTTTTAAGAATTTTGGTATTATTTTCAAGTTTAATGAGTAAATATTTTCCATTATTTATTCCAGCAGTTAAATAATAAATATGAATCTAATTTCCAGATTTCGATTTTAATTACAATTATACCTAAATTGCGGAAATAGAATAATTCGAATGGTAAATCATACTAGAGTAAAATTGCCGTCCTCCAAATTGCTTCTTGTAAGCTTGTTCGTATTTTTAAGTTTTGTTCTACACGCATCTCAAAATGTGCGTGTTTTAAATTTTACAGACAAAGAGGGTCTTCCCCGAAATATAGTTAGCTGTTTTGAACTAGATGAATTTGGCTATGGCTGGGTGGGAACAGGCAATGGAATTGCACGTTTCGACGGATACAATTTTGTTACCTATCAATTGTTAAGGGGCCGGATAATAAATAAAATTGTAATTAACAATAATATTGTTTGGGTAGCTACCGACCAAGGCCTTTATATCTATAATCGCATTACAGACACATTCGAGTTAATTAGAAATGGGTACATAAAAGATCTCAGATGTTTTAAAAATGAGTTGTTTTTTATAATGACGGACAAATTGGTGAAGCTAAGTGAAGAACAGGAATTTACCGAATTTAGTATTAGTAAAATAAATAGTTTTGAAGTTACTGATGAGGGCATATGGTACAATGCTGGTAATAACGGACTACAAATGTTAAATTCTTCGACGCAATATTTTCACAACCGGGTGATTAACCTAATCAAAGAAATTGATAACAATTTGTGGATAGCATTTAGAAACGGTGATCTATTCCGGATTGATCCATCGGAAAACATTTCTAAAATCCACACAATGAATCGCCACAATATTATGGATATTGAACAGATCAATGGCAAAATATTTTTGGCAACCGATGGAAATGGAATACTTTTACTGGATGAAGACGGAACTCTAATCGGGCATTGGAAAAAGGAGCAAAACAAATCTTCAAAAATACCGAGCAATAGTATTTACAACATTTCTAAAGGATTGAATGGTACAATATGGATATCAACGTACGGTGCCGGTCTCACATGTTTAATAAATGAGAATAATGCCTTTATTAATTTTACACCCATCCCGGGAAATCCAAATTCTCTTATAGATAAAGAAGGAATATCGGTTTTTGCTCAGGAAAACTCTATTTATCTTGGAACTAATTATGGTTTCTCAATTTGGAATAATGACAATAAGAAATTTCAGAATATTAACGCTAACCAGTTGATCGGGCAACTTCAAGGAAGTAAGGTAACTGCCGTGGAATCCAGAGATGAAGAATTATGGATAGCTACATACGATGGACTACTTGGAAAATATTCGAAAGATTTGAAACTTATTAGTAAATATAATCCTTGTTCTGAAAAAGATAATGAAATGCAACGCATTATTTTACTTTATAATTTAGATGAGGAAACGATGCTGATTGGATCTCATTTCAGGGATAAGAGTTTATTAAAATTCAATACTAAGAGCGGACAACTTTCTGTCGTTCAACAAGTTTCGAAAGAACTAAACAACACTAATTTTCAAATAAACTCCATACGAAAAAACCAATCGGGAGAAATTATGGCTTTGATCCGGAATTCGGGTTTATTTTTATATAATAATCAACAAAATGTTTTGGAAAATGTGATGCCAGAAATTAATAATCGTGTAACATTTAAATTAAACGATTTTTATAACGACAAAGATGGTTATTATTGGTTTACAACACAGGCCGATGGATTGATTAGACTGTCTCCTGATGGTAGATCCTTTGATAAATGGACGATAGAGCAAGGCTTTCCCACCAATTCATTGTTGCGTATTGAATCGACAAACGACTCGGTACTTTGGATAAGTACAATAGAAGGATTATGTAGTTTTAACAGACAAAGTGAGCAAATTCAAATATATAATTACCGACATGGACTGGCATCAAACGAATTTTTGTCACGCACTTCAGCAAAAACTTTCGATAATCAGTTAATTTTTGGGAACTCAGAGGGTTTTACAATTCTTAAGCCAGATGAAATTGTGTCTGATACTTCAAGTTCAGAAATTATTATATCCGATCTTCGTTTTCACAACAAGAGTATAAAAGCACTGAAAAAAGAAAACTATCTTGAATTTCCTCTGGAACAAACCAAAAAGTTAAAACTTCCATTTAGTCGAAATTCATTTACCATCAGTTTTTTTACCAAAGACAACAATTTGCCAAAGTTCAACAACTTTGCGTACAGGTTGAGTGGACTTGAAAGGGACTGGATTTATTTAGGTGAGAACAATCAAACAACTTATACCAATTTATCTCCCGGGAAATATATTTTTCAGGTAAAAAGCACCAATAAAAATAATTTTTGGAATGATAATGCTACCAGTTTGGAAATTCAAATTTTGCCGCCGTGGTACCTAACCTGGCTTGCATTTATTTTCTATTTTCTTTTCATCATTTCGAATATTATTCTGGTGTTCAGGTTTTATAGTAGGAGAGTTCAATTAAAAAAGGAAGTTGAGATTTCGGAATATAAGGTAAAAAAGGAACACGAACTTACGGAAAACAAACTGGCGTTTTTTACCAATATTTCGCACGACTTAAAAACACCACTTACCCTTATCTCGGCCCCAATAAACGATTTACTTCAGTCTGATAATCTGGACAGGGACCAAATTAAAAAACTGGATGTGGCAAAAAGGAATGCCGCAAGATTGTATAAGCTTATTTCTGATTTAATTGACTTTAGAAAAATAACTCAACGTCAGTTGCCTTTGCAAACTCAATCGACAGATTTAAAACCTGTAATTGAAAATATTTTTGAAGCGTTTCGAATTGAATGCAAAAAACGTGATTTGGATTTTATCTTTCACTTTAATTTAACCGAAAATGTGTTTGTTGATATAAAGAAGGTTGAAAAAATACTTTGGAATTTACTGGCTAATGCAATAAAGTTTACTTCCGATAGCGGGAAAGTTTGGTTAACCGTTAAATCCGTATTACGCAATAATGAAAAATATTTGTTTCTTGAGGTTGGCGATATGGGTAAAGGATTTTCAGAAGAAGAGAAGAAAAATATTTTTGATCGGTTTTACCAGGTTCAAAAAAGCGACAATATTAAGTTTGAGGGTAGCGGAATCGGATTGTCGATTGTTCATGATTTGGTAGAAATTCATCGGGGAAAAATTGATGTACAATCGGAACAAGCGAAAGGAAGTATCTTTACACTAACTATTCCGGCGGAAGAAAAACATTATTCTTCGGAAGAAAAAATCAGCATTTTTGCACCTGAGGAAAAAGAATTATATGATGAATCAAACACGGAAACTTCAACAGAGGATAGTGTTCAAACCTCAGCGTATGCTAAAAAATATAGCCTCCCTAAAATTCTCATAGTAGAGGACAATAAAGAATTGCGAGAATATCTTGGTTCTCATTTTAATAAGGCGTATAAAGTGTATCAGGCAGATAATGGTGCTGATGGACTAAAATTAGCGAATACTAAAGAGCCAGATTTGATTCTTACAGATATTCAAATGCCGGTTATGGATGGGATTGAGTTTAGCATAAAAGTTAGGGAAAACTTTAGTTTGGCGCATACCCCAATTATTATGCTTACCGCACATGATACAACTGAACAAAAAATAAAGGGCTTGAGTTCCGGGGCTGATAGTTATGTCACGAAACCCTTTGAAATTCAGTACCTGGATGCAGTAGCCAAATCCTTACTTGACAACAGGAAAAGGGCAAAAGAAAAGTTCCTGGGAATTGAACCGGTAAAAGGCGAATTCGAAAAATACAGTGCCTCCGATATTGAATTTATTAATAAACTGAAGGAATTCATTTTTGAAAATATTACCAACGAAAACTTAAATATCGAACTATTATCAAAACATTTTAATATTAGCAGAACACAGCTAAACCGGAAAATTAAGGCCTTAACAAATTCAACGCCCAACAATTATATACGTACAATTCGGCTAAAAAAGGCCTACGAACTCATTAAAGTCAAACACGTGCGGGTTTCAGAAGCAGCCTACGAAACCGGCTTTACTGATCCCAACTATTTTACATTTTGTTTTAAAAAGGAATTTGGAGAAAATCCTTCAAAAATATAAGGTCTTAAAATTTCCTTTAATGTTAAGCATAAATTGAATTTGGAATAAATATTTATGCCTAATTACATTTTGTCCTATATTTAAATTAAAAGTTTTTAAAAGAACGGAAATAACTTTCTAATCTCTTCGTCCGATGGTCTTCTTCCATATTCACAAATTTCAAAGGATTCAGAATATTGTATTGTTTTGGTTTTTTCTTCGCCATACCACTTGGTTAACGACTGTTTTATTTCGTTGTTAATTTTTGGTTTCCTCCACTCTTTCAGCCATTGTAGACGTTCTTCTTTTGTTTTGGGAACCTGATCTAATTTTCCCATTGTCCAGGGTAACCATTCAAAAAATTGCGACTCGTGTGCCGACATGGCATATATTTTCTGGTCTAAAACTTCTGTAATATCCATAGTAATATCGGGTTGAAAAGGGATTGGTTTTTGAAAACGATCTTCGGTATATAGAAACACTGGGTTCTTCTTTAATGGGGGAGTATCTGGCGCAACATTTGGAACAATAACCATGTACGCAGCATCCTGGATTAATATGGCGGTATTCCGATGGTCAGGGTGATAATCGTTCGGACGAGGGCCAATAACAATGTCTGCCTTCCATTGTCTGATTAGTCGAATAAGATTTAATCGAATATCAAGCGTTGGCATTAATTCTCCGTCATGATTGTCTAAAACCATATATTTAACTCCAAACCTTTTTCCTGCTTCCTGTGCTTCTGTTCTTCTTATTTTTGCCAAGGCTCCTCCTCCTTTTGCATAATGACCGGCATCGCCATTTGTGACCGAGATAAACAATACATTGTGGCCGGCATTTGCAAATTGTATTGCGGTTCCACCGGCATCAATGTCGCAATCGTCGGGATGTGCACCAATTACAACCACATTAATTTTATCTTGTGCAAAGGCAAACAGTGAAAAGGAAAAAATGGAATAGAGTAAAAACAGTAGTTTTTTCATGTAGGAAAAGTTTAGATTTAAGAAGGCTAAATGTACATTATTCAAATTGAAAAATAAGGGACTGCTTACAAAAAAAAAGAACCATCCTTATTTATTAGAATGGTTCTTTTTTTGAGAGACGGACTTTGCCAAATCTGTCAAATGCTGGAGAATTCACTCTCTAATTGCTTAACTAATCAAATTTATGTTCTTCCGCGTCAACGTCAAGATCGCAGTCGCAATCGTGATTCAGTCCTTTTTCGTATTGTTGAAGTGCACGTAAACTCATTCCCATATTCGAAAAACCACCATCGTGAAACAGGTTTTGCATGGTTACTTTTTTTGTTAAATCAGAAAATAAGGTTATACAGTAATCTGCACATTCTTCTCCTGTAGCATTTCCAAGTGGAGACATTCTCTCCCCAAAATCCAGTAAGCGATCAAATCCTTTTACTCCGTTTCCGGCAGTGGTAACAGTTGGCGATTGAGAGATTGTATTAATTCGAACTCTGCGTTCTCTTCCATAAATGTATCCAAAACTTCTGGCAATCGATTCAAGCAATGCTTTTGCATCGGCCATGTCGTTGTATCCCGAAAAGGTACGTTGTGCAGCTACATACGATAAAGCAACTACCGACCCCCATTCGTTAATAGCGTCTAGTTTACGGGCAGTTTGAAGTATTTTGTGAAACGAAACCGCTGAAACATCAAGAGTTTTATCCAAATAAGAATAGTTCAAATCACTGTAATGGCGTTCTTTTCTAACATTAGGCGACATTCCTATGGAGTGTAAAATAAAGTCAATCTTTCCTCCCAAAATCTCCATCGATTTTATAAATAAGTTATTGAGGTCGTCAATATTTGTTGCATCTGCACCAATAACTTCAGTACCTAATTTATCGGCTAATATTTGGGTTTCTCCCATTCTTAATGCCACTGGTACATTTGTAAGTGTAAGGGTTGCTCCTTCTTCGTGAGCTCTTTCCGCAACTTTCCAAGCTATTGAATCAGGATTTAATGCTCCAAAAATAATCCCTCTTTTTCCTTTAAGTAAATTGTTACCCATGTTGTTTTTTTATGAATATTTTCGCGTGCAAAGTTAATTGAGTTTAAATAAGATTAAAAGGTTTGTTCATAAATCAGTTTTAAACTCTGCTTTTTTAACTTTTGAAATCGAATTTTGTTCATTTTAGTTCAAAAGTTAAAGATGTTTGTATGAATTGATATGTGAATTAGATTGTAATATACCCGCTTTGTTTGTGAGAAGAATATAATTTTTTGGCTACTAATTATTTTATAAGAAGATATTTGGAAGAAAAAGGGAGCCAGTACATATTGAAGTAAAGAGGAAGGTTTACCGATGCTCTTAGCAATTCACTACAATACTAATTTTTTATTCAAATAAAAAGTTGCACGAGTGAATTGAACCAAAGGATTTTAAAAAGACTACATTATGTAACAATTGCTAATAATGAGTATATTGATGGCTTTTAAATTTTCTATCTAAAATTCCTTAAAGCCAATAACTATGAAAAAATCAACATTTTCCAGACGAAAATTTTTAGGTACTACGGTTGCAGCAGCGGCTGGGGTTACAGTGGTTCCATTTAATTATTCATTCACAAATAGAACAAAAAAACCAAATTCTAAAGTTAACGGTGTTCAGTTAGGTTTAACTACCTATTCCTATCGGTCAATTCCGCATGGTCTTGAGGAGGTTCTCGAATATGTATTAAAAGCTGGGGTAAATGCTTTGGAAATGAGAAGTGTTCTTGAAGAGGGTTTGGGTATTCCGGCAGCACCGCGCCGCTCGCGCCGAGGTGCTGAATTAACAGATAAAGAAAAGGCTGAACGTGTTGCAGCCTCCGAAGCCGCCAGAGAAGAACAACGTAAGTGGCGTCTGGCTTTACCCATGCAAAAGTATGCTGATGTTCGAAAAATGTACAACAATGCAGGGGTGGACCTTCACATTGCAAAGTTTGCACCTGCAAATTGGTCGGATGAGGAGATAGACTATGCATATAAAGCAACTAAGGTTTTAGGTGCTTATGGTATAACCAACGAAGCCGGAGAGGAAGCTTGTAAACGACTTGGTAAATTTGCAGAAAAGCATAATAGTCTGGCTATTTATCATACACACGGACAATTTGGCGAGCATGGCTTCGACCTGGACACGTTACTTGGTTATTCGCCGGCCAACAGACTTAATTTAGATGTGGGGCACTACTACGGCGCAACAGGGAAACATCCGAATGACATTATAACAAAATATCACGATCAAATCCCCATGATACATGTAAAGGATAAAACAGGTCCAAATCATGAAACGCCAAATGCGAATAAACCATTTGGGCAAGGCGAAACTCCAATTGCTGACGTACTATTGTTGCTCAAAGAGGAGAAATGGCCAATCGATGTTTTTGTAGAACTGGAATACAAAATTGAGTCGGATTCAGATCCTGTAAAAGAAGTAATTAAATGTATTGAATACATGAGGAATATTCTTGAGTAATATTTGTACGGGTGAATATCGAAAATAATCTCTATCAGATTAAATAAGAGAGTGGATTTTGTTCCATCAGTTTCAGTGGTATATTTTTTTGAAGATTTGGAGTGAAGTATCTTATCAAAATTGAAATGGTAAGTTCTGGGTACTTGTAATTTTACTATTTGTTTAGTAGCTTCTTTTACTGTACATGTAATTCTTATCGACTGTATTGATAATTGGTTCCTTTATTTTACTCAGAAATAAAAGGTAAATTGAATTATGCTAAATTTAGCCAATATGCTAAATATTTCCAAAAAATATAATGCAGAAAAAAACACACATAAATGGTTAACAATTTTTTGTTTGATAGTAGCCGGTGAAACAATTTTTGGTTTGCCATTTCATGTAATCCGATACTTTCGTCCAACACTATTGGAGGTATTTAACCTTACTAACACTCAAATTGGTGATGCCATCGCAATTTACGGTGTAACTGCAATGATCTGTTATTTTCCAAGTGGTGTTATTGCCGATCGATTTTCGGCACGTAAGTTAATGTCTATTTCGTTGTTTGCTACTGCTTTAGGAGGAGTTTGGATGGTTACAATTCCCAATAAAATAGAATTGTCGTTAATTTATGGTTTTTGGGGAATTACTACTATTTTACTTTTTTGGTCGGCCATGTTGCGGGCCACCCGCGAGTGGGGAGGAAAGCTGGCGTAAGGAAGGGCATTTGGATTGCTTGATGGAGGTAGAGGATTCGTTGGAGCCGGAGCAGCTACTATTGCCGTATTTTTTCTTGCCTCATTTTTGCCTTCCAATATGGAAAATATTTCAACTGTTCAGCGCACGCAGGCTCTAAAAGCGGTTATCTGGTTTTATACGGCTCTAACTTTTGGAACAGCCATTTTAACCTGGATTTTTATTCCCGACACAAAAAATAAAAATTTAATTTCTAACTCGAACCCGATTGCTGGTATAATAGAAGTTTTAAAAAGTCGCTCTGCCTGGTTGCAGGCACTTATAGTTGTGTGTGCCTATTGTGGATACCGGGGACTGGATTTTTATGCACTTTATGCTGTCGATGTTTTAGGAATGAATGAAGTGAGTGCAGCACGATTTATGTCGAATGCAACCTATTTACGACCAATTGGAGCAATTGCCGCAGGTTTTATGGCCGATTGGTTGACCACCAAAAAAGTAATGGTATTTACTTTTATTGTTTTGATTTTTAGTTATTTGGTTGTGTTGTTTGTCGTTCCGGTACAAAAAATGTTTGTCGTTATTTGCGCAAATCTAATTGTTACAATTTTGGCAGTTTATGCTTTGCGAGGTGTTTATTTTGCACTGTTTGAAGAGACTCATGTTCGAAAAAGTTTAACAGGTACAACGGTTGGGCTGGTTTCGTTGGTAGGTTTTACTCCAGATATTTTTTTTAATTCAATTGCAGGCAGATATATTGACGCTGCTCCGGGAGTCGCAGGGTATCAGAATTTCTATTTGTTATTAATTGTATTTGCAACGGTTGGAATTATAGCCACGTTATTATTGAATGGCAATAAAAGGTTTAAGAAATTAACATGAATATTCTTCAATCCATCTTTAAAATTTCTTTATTCCTCTTTGGATAGATATAGTTTGCATAAACCAAAAAGCTGGCAAGAAATATATTTATTATGTAATTGAAATAAAGCGAAAGGTGCAAAACCTTGGTTTCCAAATTGCCAATTACGATATAAATAAAGGTGAGCAGTTCACCCGAAAACCAAAGCCATAAAAATAATATACTTAAATCCTCTGTTTTTTTGAACGAAAAGTTTTAATTACCTGTGGAATGGCACAAATTGCAAACAAAATATTGCCAATCCAACCAATGGTTTCGTTTATCATTCCGGTAAAATAATTCGAAAAATTAGATTTGACTGTGAATTATCTTTAACTCTTTCTCAGCAATGTTTAATTCCAATACAACACTTTCAATTAAATTTTGGAGCTGTTCAACTTCTTTGTTTTCCGATTGATGTTGAATCTCCTTTAATGAGTTCCCTGCATTCGTCATTCCAAAAATTAGAACCGAAGATTTTGCTGTATGTGCCTCTTTGCGAAGATTTGTCAGATCTCCATCAGCATAAAACTTTTTCATATTGGAAATAAATACAGGAATTTGTTCCATGAAAATTTCAATAAGCTATTTTTTAAACTCATTATCTCCAAAAGAAACAGAGTCAAGTTGCTCAATACTAATTTGTTGAAAACTGTTGTCCATGATGATTTGTATCTAGTGTGCAAATTAGTAAATATTTCTATAATTTTGAATACTGAATTTCTGATATAATTCATGTGTAGTAAATAATTGAATCCATAGTTTTGCAATAATTAATATAACATTGAGAATGAAGACAACAGCATTTAACGAAATACATAGAAAATTAGGTGGGAAATTAGTTGAGTTTGCCGGTTACGAAATGCCCATTGAATACAGTGGAATTAAAGAAGAACACATGACAGTTCGTAATTCGGTTGGTGTTTTCGATGTTTCGCACATGGGTGAGTTTTGGGTAAAAGGACCAAATGCACTTGAGTTGGTCAATAAAATAACCTCTAACGACCCCAGGATTCTTAAACTGGGGCAAGCACAATACAGTTGTTTCCCAAATGGAAATGGCGGAATTGTTGACGATTTGTTAGTTTATTACTATGAACTGGAAAAGTATATGCTCGTAGTAAATGCATCAAATATCGAAAAAGACTGGAATTGGGTAGTTAGTCAAAACGATGTTGGCGCGGAGCTTGAAAATGCGTCAGATAATATTTGTCAATTAGCTATTCAGGGACCAAAAGCAATTGAAGTTTTACAGAAATTGACTGATGTTAACCTTTCCGAGATTAAATTTTACACGTTTACTACAGATAAATTTGCCGGAGTTGACGATGTAATTATTTCGGCAACAGGTTACACCGGAGCTGGTGGTTTTGAATTGTACTTTAGAAACGATGTAGCCGCGCAAATATGGAATGCTATTTTTGAAGCTGGCGAAGAATTTGGGATTAAACCCATTGGTTTGGCAGCGCGCGATACATTGCGGTTGGAAATGGGTTACTGTTTATATG
>JABMPI010000736.1 GCA_013203755.1 Bacteroidota bacterium | reverse complement strand
ATAAAAAAGTATGTCATTGCGAGGCACGAAGCAATCTCATGTCAATGATAATGAGTGTGTTGAGATCACTTTGCTTCGTTCCCAATGACGAAAACTCACTTTTCTGAGCAGACTCAATACTAAATTTTGCAAATCCCTTTTCGCACCTAATAATTATTGGAATTATCGCATTTATAGCATTCTTCGAAATAAAATAAAATAGTATTTTCACCTTTTTATTTTCACCAAATTATATTTAATAATGATTCAACAAAGAGAAATAACACTTCCGCGTTTTCGCAGAGGATATCATTTAATAACTTCGGTGATTGAAGAAAACGTGCCGAAATTACCAGAAAAAGGGTTGTTGCATATTTTAGTAAAACATACTTCGGCAGGTATTACTCTCAATGAAAATGCCGACCCAACAGTCCGTACCGATTTTGAAAGTTTTATCAATAAAATGATACCGGAAAACGATTCGGTGTATGTGCATACCTACGAGGGGAGTGACGACATGCCGGCGCATTTAAAGTCGTCGGTTATTGGTGCCGAAGTTACTATTCCAATTACAAATTATCGACTGAATTTGGGTACCTGGCAAGGAGTATATTTTTGCGAATTCCGCAATTTTGGCGGAAGCAGAAAGTTGGTTCTTACTGTTTTTAGTTAATAGAAAAATATTTTTTCAGTAATTGATTTTTTACGAAATTTAGATTGTAGAAATTGTTTAATTTGTACTTTCAAATAAAATATGGAGATAAAAGGAATCTTTATGAATGCAGGAATTACAAATGAAAAAAGTAATTCAGGTGAGTTTTATCTGTTTATTTAAAATTTAACAAGAATAAAAGGTGAAAATTGAAGTTGAACAACTGGAACTGGAAGAGCTGGAAGCATTAAATGTTTACTCTTGGGCAATTTGGGAACACGATGAGGACAAGTTTGAATGGTATTACGACCAAACAGAAAAGTGTTTAATTGTGGCAGGAGAAGCTACAATTGTTTCTGAATTTGAATCGATTACTATAAAAACGGGTGATTTCGTAACTTTTCCAGCTGGTTTAGAATGTGTTTGGGACATTGATTCAGCCATTAAAAAATACTACTTATTGGGGTAAATTAAATCTGGTTTTTATGAAGAATATTGTAATTGTACTTTGTCTTTGCGTATTAACTTTAAATGTTTTTGCTCAGGAATCTGAAAAAGAAAAAGCGAACCGAATGCAGTGGTTCGAAGATGCCAAGCTTGGTATTTTTATTCATTGGGGAATATACTCGGTAAATGGCATCGACGAAAGTTGGTCGTTTTATAACGATTACATTCCGTATGACGGTTATATGAAACAACTGGATGGTTTTACAGCAAAGAATTATAAAGCAGATGAGTGGGCAAAATTGATTGCCGGGAGCGGTGCTAAGTATGCAATATTGACAACAAAACATCATGACGGTGTTGCATTGTGGGATACAAAATGCGGCGATTTAAATGTGGTGGATAAAACGCCTGCAAAAAAAGATTTGGTGAAACCATTAGTTAGCGAATTGCGAAAAAACGATGTAAAAGTTGGATTGTATTATTCGCTTCTGGATTGGTCGCACCCTGATTATCCGAATAAAACCAGGCAGATTAAACGATATAAAAACGATTCTGTAAAATGGAATCGTTTTGTCGATTTTAATTTTTGTCAATTGGAAGAGTTATCGAAACAATTTAAACCCGATTTATATTGGTTTGATGGTGACTGGGAGCAATCGGCTGAGAAATGGAAAGCTAAAGAGTTGAGTGAAAGTCTTCGGGGATGGAACAAAAATGTAATCTTGAATAGTAGGATTCAAGGATACGGAGATTACTCCACACCGGAGCAAGGTTTGCCAATTACCCGCCCCGATAACCGGTATTGGGAATTGTGCATGACAATGAACGATAGTTGGGGTTATCAACATAACGATTTAAATTACAAAACTCCAAACCAGATAATTCGTATTTTGGTAGATTGTATTAACAAAGGTGGAAATTTGCTTCTCGATATTGGTCCAAAAGCGGATGGTACTATTCCTGATGAACAGGTAAATATTTTAGAGAAGCTGGGGCGTTGGACAAATAAACATTCGGAAGCAATTTATGGAAGCCGCGCCGGAATTCCTTTTGAACATTATTACGGACCAACCTCTTTAAATCAAAAAGGTGATATTTTGTATTTGTTTGTTCCGCATAAACCAAATGGATCGCTGGTTTTAAAAGGCATTAAAAACAAAATTAACCGAATGTGGGTGGTTGGCAATGGAACTAAATTAAACTGGGATGTAAAAATGAAACAGTACTGGAGCTCGGTTCCGGGAATTGTTTACATCGATGTTCCTGAAAAAGTATTAGACGAAGAAGTTACTGTAATAGCTGTTCTTTTAGACGGTAAAGTCGATTTGTATCGCGAAAAAGGGCAAGTAATAGAAAGTAATTAATTGTATAAAATGTCATTTCTAGTGAAGCGATAAATCTGTAAGTATAAACAGATTTGTAAGTAATCTTTCATTCGAAATGACAGATTTTTGTTTTTGTCATCTGGACGATAGGAGAGATCTTTGGTGGGGAGGAGATTTCTCCTCGTTCCTCGTCGAAATGACAGCATTGATAAGCATTCTGTAATTTATTCATTATGCCTAAAAAAATTAGGTGAACTTCCGAAATGACAATTTTCTACTCTAAGAAATTTTTAAAGAATTTCCATCTTTTGTAACGGTATACTTTTTAAGGCTGGTTGGAGCCGGACCATTTGTTACCGCACCCGATGTACTGTATTTTGAACCATGGCAAGGGCAAATTAATTCGGTTGTACCATGGTTGTATCCAACAGTACACTGTTGGTGTGTACATACATTAGAAAGTGCAATGTAACTTGTGTCACCGGTTCTTATAATTATAATATTTCCTTTGTTTGCTGATCCTCCTACCGTACCCAACGCCGAGTAAGCAGTTTGACCAAGATCAACTATAGTATTATTGGTGCCACCGCCATTGTCCGGTTCCGTACTGTCGTCGGAACATGCATTAAACAAAACCGGTGCAGTTAATAATATACTTCCGCCAACTGCAAATTTTTTAATAAATTCTTTTCTTTCCATTATTCGCTGTATTTCAAGTTAAATTCTCTTACTAAATTAAATCCAAAAAACAGGTTTCCCTTTGTCCAGTCGCCTATTGTTTGTGTGTAAAGTGCCTGGTCGAACAAGCGCTGCGAGTTAGATATAACAAGCTGAAACAAGTGCCCTCCAGTATCTAAATCAACGCCCAATGAAAGTGGGTTTTTACCGTTTAGTTCGGAAGTAAACGGATTTAAATATTCAATATTGGCTGATACTTTTTTCGATATTTTTATTGAACCTCCAATTCCCAGAGTGAAAAATAAAAGGTTATCGTTTTCAGCAGGTAAATAACCTGTTTTCAAGAATCCTGGAGATAATTGGATTCCAACGTTTTTAATTGTAGTTGCAATGTGAACTTGGGTATTTACAGAAACCTTATCTGGAAAATTGTCATATTCTTCCTGGAAAAAATTACGAATACTTGGTACTGAACCACCTGCATTAACCGAAATCGATAAAGGGAAATTTTCATTTTGTTGAATAATCCTAATTTTTCCAAAAGTGTCGAACGTCTTCATGTAGGTACTTCTTCCAATACCCAAATTAAAATTGTCACCAAAACCATATTCAAATCCAATTCGCATGGATGCCTGGTCTAATCCAAAAAATTCATAAGCACCGCCACTAATATCTCCAAACCGGTGTTGAATTTGCAAAAGTAAATCTCCGTTATCAGCTAAATTAGCCGATTGAGCATTTACAAACCTGGTTCCCCGAAAAGTATTTTTTACTTTTTCAAGCTCTTGCGCATTTGTATAAATAAATAAAATGGACAAAATTAATGTAACCGATGGTTTTAACATGAACAATAGTTTTGAATAAAACACCAATGTGTCTTAATTTGTTTAAATGACGATTGAATTCTAAATTACTTTCATCTTTTTTAAGTTATTTGAAAAAACTTATGGGTTATCTATAAAATCAATCCATTTGTATGTTTCAAAAACAGAGATAAACCTTAGATTTGCACCATAAAGATTGAAGAAACAGGTAAACAATAAAAATTCTGTATTGTTTCTTCATTAAAAATTACTGGATAAATAATTAAATCAACGATGGATAAATTTTCGTCAGTGGGAAATCAAGAACTGCAAGCGATTGAAGACCTGTATCAAACATATCTGGAAAATCCGGAATCGGTAGATGAAAGTTGGCAACAATTTTTTGCCGGTTTTGAATTGGCGCGTCAAAATTACCCCGAAAAGCCTTCTGCTAAGAACCTTGATAATATGGATAAAGAATTTGCAATTCTGAATCTAATTCATGGGTATCGTCAGCGTGGACACTTGTTTACAAAAACAAATCCAGTGCGTGCGCGAAGGAAGTATTTACCTACTCTGGCAATTGATAATTTTGGTTTGGAGCCAAAAGATTTGGAAACCACATTTCAGGCAGGTAACGAAATTGGAATTGGTCCGGCAAAATTGAAAGATATTATCGAACATCTGGAAGCAACTTATTGTCGCTCTATTGGTGTTGAATATGTTTACATGCGCAAACCCGAAGTTGTTTTATGGTTGAAAGAGCGAATGGAAAGTACGCGCAATTCGCAATCTTTTTCGGATGAAAAGCGGAAGCACTTTTTTTATCATTTGAAATTAGCGGTTGGTTTCGAAAATTTCATTCATAAAAAATTTGTTGGGCAAAAGCGGTTCTCATTAGAAGGTGCCGAAGCAATAATTCCGTCGTTAGATGCTGTAATTGAGCGTGGTGCTGAATTGGGGATGGAAGAGTTTATTATTGGAATGGCACATCGCGGGCGATTAAATATATTGGCCAACATTCTGGAAAAACCCTATGAAAGCATATTTAAAGAATATACAGGGAAGGAGTACGAAGACGATATTTCGCAGGGTGATGTAAAATACCATTTGGGATACGAAAATGAAGTGGTAACCGATTTGGGTAAAAAGGTAAAACTAAAATTGGTGCCCAATCCATCTCATTTGGAAACCGTTGGGCCGATTGTGGAAGGGATGGTTAAATCTCAGATTAATTCGATTTATAATAATGATTATAATAAAGCTGCGGCTATAATAATTCATGGCGATGCCGCAATTGCTACACAGGGTGTGGTTTACGAAACTATCCAAATGTCGCAGTTAGATGGGTATAAAACAGGTGGAACTATTCATCTGGTAATCAATAATCAGGTTGGTTTTACAACTACATATTTAGAAGCCCGCTCCAGTACGTATTGTACCGATGTGGCAAAAGTAACCCGTTCACCCGTTTTTCATGTAAATGGCGACGACGTAGAAGCATTGATTTATACGGTGAAACTGGCAATGGAATTCCGTCAAAAATTCCATTCCGATGTTTTTATAGATATACTTTGCTATCGGAAATATGGGCACAACGAAGGAGATGAGCCTCGTTTTACCCAACCGATGTTGTACAAAGCCATTTCAAAACATCCAAACCCTCGTGATATTTATTCTGAAAAACTGGATAAATTGGGAATTATGACCCACGAAGAGTCTCGGAAAGAGATTAAGGAGTTTGATGATTTACTGGATGGTAAATTAAAAGATTCGGAGAAAATTGAGAAAGTAAAAATTCGAAAGTTTCTTTTGAAAGAATACGAGAATTACGAATTGCCGCAAAAGGTTTCCTTTAACGAAAAGCTGGAAACAGGTGTTAATTCTGAAAAGCTTTTTACAATAGCAGATAAAATAAATAATCTGCCAAAGGATTTGGTTTTCTTTAAAAAGGTCAA
This sequence comes from Bacteroidota bacterium, assembly GCA_013203755.1. Taxonomy (GTDB): domain Bacteria; phylum Bacteroidota; class Bacteroidia; order Bacteroidales; family Prolixibacteraceae; genus Draconibacterium. The sequence goes on along the minus strand of JABMPI010000736.1, from coordinate 982 downwards.
CCGTATTCTTTCCGACCGTAAAATGATGATGCAGGACGACCGTTTGGATTGGGCAATGGCAGAATTATTAGCCTACGGAACTTTGGTTTCTGAAGGTCACCCGGTTCGATTGAGTGGGCAGGACAGCGAACGTGGAACTTTTGCGCACCGACATGCTTCTTTTGTTGTGGAAGGAACCGATGAAAAGTATTTTCCCTTGAAAAATGTAGCTGAAAATCAAGCATCTTTTCATGTTTATAATTCTTTGCTTTCGGAATATGCGGTTTTGGGTTTCGAATACGGTTACGCTTTGGTACAACCTAATGGATTAACCATTTGGGAGGCTCAGTTTGGCGATTTTCATAATGTTGCACAGGTAATAATCGACCAGTATATTTCTTCTGCAATTGAAAAATGGGGTTTGATGAATGGTTTGGTAATGTACCTTCCGCATGGTTTCGAGGGGCAGGGACCTGAACATTCAAGTGGCAGGATTGAACGTTTTCTTGAATTGGCCGCCAATAATAATATGCAGGTTGTAGTTCCAACTACTCCGGCAAATATGTTTCATTTGTTGCGCCGTCAGGTTAAAATGAAAATGCGTTTGCCACTAATAGTTTTTACACCTAAAAGTTTATTGCGGCATCCAATGGTTCAGTCGAAAGTAGAAGAGTTGGCAAGTGGTTCATTCCAGGAAATTATCGACGATAAAATTGCTGAACCCGATTTGGTTGAAAAGATTATATTTACTTCTGGTAGATTGTATTACGATTTGGAAAAACATAAAGTTGAAAATGGAATTTCAAATGTTGCAGTTGTTCGATTGGAGCAAATTTATCCTATTCCAAATAACCAAATCAATCAGATTATTAAAAAATATCATAAATCGGCAGAATTAATTTGGGCGCAAGATGAACCAGAAAATATGGGAGCGTGGCCATTTATTAATCGCAAGTTGGATTGTCTCGGTTTCAAAGTTGTTTCACGACCAGAAAGTGCGAGT
>JABMPI010000735.1 GCA_013203755.1 Bacteroidota bacterium | reverse complement strand
GTGGTGGAAAGTGTGGTGGAAGGGATGTTTTAAGTATAATTGGCGGAGAGAGGGAGATTCGAACTCCCGGTTCCCTAAGGAACAACGGTTTTCGAGACCGCCGCATTCGACCACTCTGCCATCTCTCCTGAGCGCGACAAAAGTAGAATTAATTTTTAAATTGCAAAACCCTTTTCGAAAAAAAAAATAAAAAATGCTGAAAAAAAAATGCGTTAATGGTTGCTTTTTAAAAACATATTTCTGAATTTAGTGTTTCTGAAAGAAAGAACGCTGAAACTATTGTTTTTCTGGCATTCCGAAAGAATACTAAGTCAGCTAAATTAATAACACTAAATTAGACAAAACTATTTGTATACATAAATACTTAATTATCAACATTTTAACCATTTATTTAAATTTTACCGTATGAACAAAGCACAATTAATTGATGCAATGGCCGCTGGAGCAGGCCTAACTAAAGCCGATGCTAAAAAAGCTCTTGACGCGTTTGTAACTGCTACAACTGACGCTTTAAAAGCTGGCGACAGAGTTGCACTGATAGGTTTTGGTTCTTATTCTGTTACTGAGCGTAGTGCTAGAACAGGAAGAAATCCACAAACAGGTAAAGAAATTCAAATTGCAGCTAAAAAAGTTGTTAAATTTAAAGCTGGTGCTGAATTAGCAGAAGCTGTATCGTAATTAAAACGAAACGAAAAAAAAAGGGGGGAACATTTGTTTCCCTTTTTTTTATTTTTGTTTTTCAAATTATTGCCAATGCAAACTGAATTACTCAATTTCTTATCGCCTCATATTACAGAAAAACGCCTCAGCCTTTTCAACCGAATTATAGAATACAGAACCAAATATATTACGGTGGTTTTGGAAGATATTTTTCAACCTCAAAATGCCAGTGCTGTATTACGGAGTTGCGATTGTTTTGGCATTCAAGATGTTCATATTATTGAAAATAGGAATGAATTTGAAATTGACACTGAAGTTTCTCTGGGTTCTTCAAAATGGCTTTCGCTTAATAAATACAACCAGGAAGAAAACAATAGCTTAGCTGCTATAAAACACCTAAAAAAGAACGGGTATAGAATTGTTGCAACTACACCACATTTAAACGACCAGGAACTGCCGGACTTTGACCTTTCTAAAGGAAAAACAGCTCTTATTTTTGGAACAGAACTGCAAGGTATTTCGGATACAATTATGAAAGAAGCTGATGAATTTCTTAAAATCCCTATGTTTGGGTTCACCGAAAGTTTTAATATCTCGGTTTCTGCTGCGGTTGTAATGCACCATTTAACAGACAAACTAAGAAGGTCTGATATAAACTGGAGATTAACTGAGGAAGAAAAAACAGAAAAAAAAATAGAATGGATTAGGAGTACTCTTAAAAAGAGTGAATTAATTGAAAAACGTTTTTGGGAAGAACAAGGGAAGTGAACAGTCTCAGTATTCAGCCACAGTTTTCAACAAGTAATTTTTCTAGTTCATTTAGTTGAATCATTTCAACTCCCAAATTTTTCCAGTTTTCGAATGGTAAAGGAATATTAGGAAGTTCTTTAATTGCATCTTTAATAACATAAACTTTTTCTACACTACCAGATAAACCAACAACAGCATCGTTTACACAAACATTAGTTGTAACTCCATATACAACAACAATCTTTGGGTTAAGTAGGTTTAGAATTGAATTGGTGTTTGAATTTCCCTTAAAAACATCAAAGGCATCTTTCCTAATAACAATATTTCTGTTTTTATTCCCGTTTATAAGCTCCGAAACATTATCATATTTTTTATCCCAATCAAAAATAATTGGATTTTCCGGATTGGTTTCCTTAATGTACTCCGCTCCTTTTGTGTTTGCCATACAATGAGGTGGGAATGTATTAATAAAGTTGGGATTTGAATCCAGCTCAGCAGAATCATAATAATGAAAATCAGCGGTATTCACAACTCCAATGGATTTCTGCCTTGCCAAAAGAGTGAGTTTATTCCAAATTGGTTTTAATAATTCGGCACCCGCCACATAAAGCTTCCCCTTGGGCGAAACAAAATCATATTGCGTATCAACATTCCAAAACAGCCAATCACATAAATTCATAATTGATATTTATTTACATCTCTAAAAATATCCAAATAATCCCATTTTCGAAATAAAAAAAAATCCCAAAATTTCTTCCGGGATTCTATTGCTTGAATATAATTTCTATAACCCTTTTTCGATAAACGCTCTGAATTCGTCATCTTTAAATGTAACTCCAAATGTCATCTCAGTGCCATCTGGTTTAATAATTACATGGTAAGGAATACTATTTGTTTCATAATTTGAAATCTGCCAATCCAGATTTTTTTCACCCAATGTGTCTTTAATCTTTCCATCTATTTCTGAAGTGTACAATTCACTTTCATCCAATTTTATTCGGTCATCTGTATATAAACCAATTAACACATATTTTTCTGCCAACATTTTTAGCACTTCCTGATCTTCCCAAACTGTATTTTCCATTTTTTTGCAATTGGAACAGGCATGCCCTTTAAAAACTATAAAAGCAGGTTTCCCTTGTTCTTTTGCACAAGCCAGTCCTTGTTCGTAATCAAAATAACCGGGCAATCCGTTGGGTAAATGTAATTTATCTCCATATTTTGCTGCTCCACATAGTTCTTCAGCAGTATCATGCCCCTCCCCTGCAGATGTTCTTAAGGCTAAGTATGAATCCTCACTTTCAGGTGGAATCAGTGCAGAAACAGTAGCTAAAGGAGCTCCCAACAAACCTGTAAACAAATACACAACAAAAGTAAAAGTTACGATTGCAAGAAATAACCTGCCAACCCCGATAAAAGGCAAATCGCTATCGTGCGAGAATTTTATTTTCCCGAGGAAATACAAGCCTAATAACGAGAAAACAACCATCCAAACTGCCAAATAAATCTCACGGTTTAAAATCTCAAATCCGTAAACCTGATCGATATTGCTTAAGAATTTCAATCCGAAAGCCAAAAGAATAAATGCAAAAACGACTTTTATTGCATTTAACCAACCACCCGATTTTGGTAATTTATTTAATGCAGAAGGAAAGATTGCCAATAATGAAAAAGGAGTTGCAAATGCCAACCCGAAGAAGAACATTCCTATTAGCGGACGCATTCCGCCATCCTGAACTGCTTCAATAATTAAAGCACCAATAAATGGCCCTGTACACGAAAAAGAAACGATTACTGTAGTTAATGCCATAAAAAATGCACCAACCATTCCTCCTTTATCAGCTTGTGCATCAGTTTTATTTACTAAACCACTCGGCAACACAATTTCAAATGCGCCAAAAAAGGAGATCGCAAAAACCAGAAATAATAAAAAGAACAACAAATTTGGAATCCAATGAGTACTTAAAACACTTCCAATATTTGGTCCAAAAATTCCGAATGAAAACAATGCCCCCAACAAGGTAAAAATCAACACAATTGAAAAGCCAAAAAATATTCCCGTACGAATAGATTTGCCCCGATTATCACTTCCTCGCATAAAAAACGAAACTGTCATCGGGATCATCGGAAATACGCAAGGTGTAAGAATGGCGGCAAATCCAGCCAGCGCCGATATTAATATAAAAAGCCACAAAGTTTGCGAACTTCCGGATGATGAAGCCATACCTGAAACATCATTCACCACAATTTCAGTAGCTGCTTCTTCATTAAATTTAAATGAAAAATCCACTTCTTCGGGAGGCGTGCAGGTTTCATCGTTACAACTCATAAAAAGAACATATCCTTTTATTTCAACCTGACCGGCTGAAGCCAATTTTATTTTTTGAGTTAGAATTACCTGATTACTAAAATACCCAACATTCATTTTAAAAGTTTCATCGAAATGTTTTTCAGGCTGTGGATTTTTTTGAATCTCACCAACAATTTCAAACAATGTTGAATCTGCAAATACAAATTCGGTAGCAATTGGACCACCTTCAGGAAGATAAGTGTCATACAAATGCCAACCTTTTTCAATTGTCCCCTTAAATATCAATTCAATCTCTTTTCCATTTTGTTTCGAATCGAAAGTCCAGGTTGTAGGATTTACTATTTGACCTTTCACAAACAGCGTTGATAAAAGGACGGCAAAAACTAAAGTTAATTTCTTCATATTTCTTTTAATAAATTTCTTTTAAAATCACATCTACAAATATAGATATTTGAATATACAAATTTCAAACCATTTAGTACGGCGTGACAAATATTCCATTTTTCTACAAATAAATATGTAATTTAGATGACATAATATGAGATTTGACAAATTTCAAAAAAAAAGCTGTTCTTTTACTGAACGGCTTTCTTTTTTATAATATAATTTCTTCTAAATTTTCATCAAAAAAATGATATTCCAAGAAGGAATACGAATTGTTTGCTTCAACTTTCACCCTTTTAAGGTATTTAAAAAACCATTTATTCTGGGAACTTTTAAATCCTTTAGTTAAATAAGCTGCTACATACGGATGTACTTTTAGCAACAATTTTTTCTTATTTAAATCTTTTAGAATATATTTTACTTTGCCATTTAATTCGTCGGCAAATAAAACAGTAGGCACAATTTTGCCACTTCCTTTGCAAGTAGGACAACGTTCGGCTGTCTCAATATTTTCTTCGGGACGAACCCGTTGCCTGGTAATTTGCATCAGGCAAAACTTGCTAAGTGGTAAAATGTTGTGCTTGGTTCGGTCTGCTGCCATAACCTCCTTCATGTGTTCGTACACTTTCTGTCGGTTAGCAGCAACATGCATGTCGATGAAATCTATAACAATGATTCCACCCATGTCTCTCAGCCGTAATTGTCTTGCTGCTTCATCGCAGGCTGCCAGGTTAACATCTAATGCGTTATTTTCCTGGTCAAATCCTACTTTAGCTCTATTCCCACTGTTAACGTCAATAACATGAAATGCTTCGGTGTGTTCGACGATTAAATAGGCACCATCTTTATAAGAAACTGTTTTACCAAACGACGCCTTTATTTGTTTTTCGATACCATAATGTTCGAAAATAGGTTGTCGCCCTTTGTAAAATTTTACAATTTTCTTTTTGTCAGCTTGAATGCTACCTATGTAATCGGAAAGTTCGTCACAAACCGATTGATCGTTAACAATAATACTATTAAACTTAGGATGATAAATGTCTCGCAACAACGCAGTAGTTCTGTCCATTTCGCCAATCACCAACGAAGGTGCATAAATTCGGCTCAATTTGTGAAAAATGGTTTCCCATTTGTCAACTAATCTACGGAGTTCCTGGTCTAATTCTGCCACCTTTTTTCCTTCGGCTACAGTTCGAACTATTACGCCATATCTGCGTGGCTTAATACTTTGAACCAATTTTTTTAACCGATGTTTCTCTTCATTCGTTTTAATCTTTTGCGAAACTGAAACTTTTTCGCTAAAAGGCATTAAAACCAGATTTCTTCCTGCTATCGAAATTTCTGAAGTTAAACGAGGCCCTTTAGTAGAAATTGGTTCTTTAGATACTTGAACCAAAATTTTCTGACCTACTTTTAAAAGTTCGTTAACTTTTCCTTCCTTATTGATATCGGGTTCAGACTGAATCCTGGAAATGGAAGAAACTTTGTTTTTTTGGGAAGAAGCAATTCGTAGAAACTTGTTTAATGTGGCAAATTGTGGCCCCATGTCGAGATAATGAAGGAAAGCATCTTTGTCGTAACCGACATCAATAAAAGCGGCATTTAAGCTTGGCATTATTTTTTTTACTTTGCCAAGGTAGATATCACCTACTGTAAATTTTGCTCCGCTACGCTCCCTAGATAATTCAACAAGTCTTTTATTCTCCTGTAAAGCAATAACAATTTCGGATGGAGTTACATCAATAATTAAATCGCTACTCACAACCTTTTCTTTAAACTGTAATTTTAATTAATACTATTGTTTATAACAGATTAAACCTAAAGCATAAATATACTTTAGGTTTAACCAATATTCTAAATAAGATTACTAAGTATTCCTATTTTTTCTTTTTATGTCTATTCTTACGCAATCTTTTTTTGCGCTTATGAGTAGCCATCTTATGTCTCTTTCTTTTCTTTCCGCTCGGCATACTTAATTATTTTACTTGATTTTTAACTTCGGATACAAATGTTTTCGCTGGTTTAAACGAAGGAATATTGTGTGCAGGAATAATAATCGTAGTATTTTTCGAAATATTTCTAGCTGTCTTTTCAGCTCTTTGTTTTACTACAAAACTCCCAAAACCTCTAAGGTAAACGTTTTTACCATCAACTAATGAATCTTTTACAGTTTCCATAAAAGCTTCAACTGTTTTTTGAACAGTTACCTTTTCAATTCCTGTATTTTTCGAGATTTCATTTACAATATCTGCCTTTGTCATTTCTTAATATATTTAATTTTCAACCTATTATCGTTACAAATGAGTTTGCAAAAATAAAAATAATTTAAAGACTCAAAAGCATTTCAAATGAATTATTTTTGTTTTTATAAAGATTCTTAATTAATTAGCGTTAAATGAGTGATTTTCAGAACGATATTTACACTTGGTTTTTAAGTAACAAGCGAGACCTTCCATGGCGAAAAACAAAAGATCCATACAAAATTTGGCTGTCGGAAATAATACTTCAACAGACCCGTGTTGTTCAGGGCATAGGCTATTACCAACAATTTGTCACACATTTCCCCACTGTAAATATTCTCGCATCTGCCACCGAAGATGAAGTACTAAAACTTTGGCAAGGATTGGGTTATTACTCCCGTGCCAGAAATCTTCATTTCTCTGCGAAAATAATTGTTAACCAATTTAGCGGGAATTTCCCAAACGAGTACAAAAAGATATTAAAATTGAAGGGAATTGGACTTTATACTGCCGCTGCCATCTCTTCCATTGCTTTCAACTTACCGCACCCCACGGTTGATGGGAACATATACAGAGTGCTTTCGCGGTACTTTGGAATAGAAACTCCTATTGACTCGAACCGCGGAAAAAAGGAGTTTTACGAATTAGCAGAAGAGTTGTTATTACACCAAAATCCAGGCATGCACAATCAGGCGTTTATGGAATTTGGGGCTTTGCAATGCGTGCCAAAATCGCCAAAATGTAATTTATGCCCCATTGCACAAACCTGTTTTGCCCTAAAGAATCATTTAATTGAACAGCTTCCTGTAAAATCAAAAAAAATAAAACAAACCAAACGCTACTTTTACTATTACTATATAGAAAGTGGAGAATTTACATTTTTTGAGAAAAGAACAAATAACGATATTTGGAAAAATTTATACCAATTTCCGCTAATCGAGTCAAAAGAATCTCTCCCTGAAAACGATATTCTAAGAAATGAAATTCCATTTCTTATTAATAATGCAATAAATATTAAATCTATTTCTGCAGAAAAGAAACACATACTCAGCCATCAAATAATTTATGCGCGCCTAATTCATATAGAAATAGAAAAAGCAGAAAATATAAGTAATGAAATAATACGCATAAATAAAAAAGATATTCATAAATTTGCTGTGCCTAAATTGCTTGAGCAATTTATTAACGATTTAAATATTGGATAAAATAACAACCGGTTACATTCAAGTTTCAACTATCAAAATAGTACTTTTAAAGTGTTAACCTAAAAAAGAAAAGTTATGTCAGTAAACAAAGTTATTCTTGTTGGAAATGTTGGGAAAGACCCTGAAATTAGACACTTAGATTCAGGAGTTGCTGTTGCAAGTTTTTCGTTGGCAACGTCAGAATCGTACAATGCAAAAAATGGCGAAAGAGTTACTACCACAGAGTGGCACAATATTGTTTTGTGGCGTGGTTTAGCCGAAGTGGTAGAAAAATACGTAAAGAAAGGCTCTAAACTTTTTATTGAAGGAAAAATTACTTCGAGACAGTACGAAAAAGATGGGGTTACAAAATATTTCACCGAGATTGTTGCCAATAATATGGTAATGTTAGACTCCAAAGATTCACGAGGAAGTTCTGACAATTCAGGTCAGGCATCAACTCCAGCTTCGGTCTCAACTCCAACGGTTAACACACCAGAAGTGGAAGATGCCGGTGGTGACGAAGATTTACCATTCTAATTTAACAAATACAATTTGGAAACAGAACCACTACTTGATTCTGCCGCAATAGGCAGTTGGAACATTCAATTCCACTCTTTAACTTTAAGTACAGTTATTAGTGTTATTGTTGTATTGCTGCTTTTATTAAGTTCAGCCTTAATTAGTGGTTCTGAAGTGGCTTATTTTTCACTTAGCGCATCTCAAAAACAAAAGCTAAAAAAGAAAAGCAGAATAAACAATCAGGTACTAAAAAACCTGGAACACCCCGAAAAATTACTTGCAACAATTTTGGTTGCCAACAATTTAGTAAATATTGGCATGATCATTCTTATGGCCAATATTACAAACAGTATGATTACCATTGAGAATGCTCCTGTAATCGAATTTCTTATTCAAATTGTCATCATAACTTTTTTCCTTTTACTTTTCGGAGAAATTATGCCCAAAGTTTATGCTACTCATTTCGCACTGGGATTTGCTAAATTTATGGCTATTCCTCTTCATTTGCTTGAGAAATTATTTCGTCCGATTAATTCTGTGCTAATTTACTCTACTTCCTTTGTAAATAAGCGACTTAAAAAATATCGCAAAAACATTTCGATGGATGAAATTTCGCAAGCACTTGAATTAACGTCTGATTATGAATTTTCTGAAGACAAAGATATATTGGAAGGTATTGTAAAATTTGGCAACAAAAGTGTAGAAGAAATTATGAAACCTCGCGTTGATGTGGTTTCAATTGACATTAAAACAGATTTCTCAAAAGTACTTCAGGTAATTAACAACTCCGGGTATTCCCGAATTCCTGTGTACATCGATTCATTCGATAACATAAGCGGAATACTTTATATAAAAGATATACTTCCACACAGCCACAAAGGAAATTCGTTTAAATGGCAAACGCTTACCCGCGCTCCCTTTCATGTTCCCGAAACAAAAAAAATAAACTCGCTTTTAGAAGAGTTTCAAAAACACAAAGTGCATTTAGCTGTGGTTGTTGACGAATATGGAGGAACATCGGGTATTGTAACTTTAGAAGATATTTTAGAAGAAATTGTTGGTGATATTACAGATGAATTTGACGAGGAAGAAAACTTCTTCTCAAAACTTTCGGACAATATTTATCTGTTTGATGGCAAAGTTTTATTGGGCGATTTTTACAAAGTGGTAAATTGTAACGACACAGTTTTTGACGAAGTAAAAGGCGATGCTGATACTTTAGCCGGACTAATTTTAGAGCTGAAGGGAGCAATTCCAATACTTCATGAAAAAGTAAACTACAAACAATTTAATTTTACAATAGAAGCAGTTGATAATCGCCGAATTAAACAAATTAAAGTTGAAATTAAGAGATAGGAACATTAATTCACGGTCAAAAACAAGTAGTAGAACAAAACGTAAACAATTTTGATATTTGGCTCAGTAAAATTGTGGAGCAAATAATCAACGTTTTTTTTCGTTAAAAATCAATATGAATTCAATGAGAATTAAATTACTTTTTTTCATTTTTATACTTTCCTTTGTTGGATGTAAAGAAAAATACACCCCTAAACCGCGTTCATTTTTCCGAATTGATTTCCCCGAAAAAGAGTACCACTTTACCAACAGTAATTTTCCATATCAATTCGAAATCCCCAATTATTCAGAAATAACAACCGACAAACACAACCCGGATCAACCCTTTTGGATAAATATTTCTATCCCAAAAAACAAGGCTGAAATACACCTTTCGTATTATAATCTGAATAAAACCAATGAACCCAACCAAGCTGTTTTAGCTAAATTTATGGAAGAAACAAGAAAGCTTGCCTACAAACACTCCATAAAAGCCGATGCAATTGATGAGCAAGTTTTTATGAATCCAGCAGAAAAGGTATATGGAATTATATATAGAATTAAAGGAAATGCTGCCTCTCCCTTTCAATTTTTTTTAACAGACAGTACCAACCACTTTTTACGCGGCGCATTCTACATTCGCGAAGTTCCTAATATCGATTCAATAAAACCGGTAATAGATTTTTTTGAAACAGATATCATTCGTCTTATCGAAACCACAACCTGGAACTAATGCCAATTGTAAAAAAAATAGAAACTGAGTTTGGTACTTTGGGAATTTGGGAATTATCAGAATCTGCGACTGATTTAATTTCCTCGTTTCAATTTTCGAATCAAGAAAAAGAGGAATTCAGCAAGATTAAAGCAGACAAACGAAAAATAGAATATCTGGCAGCACGACTTTTGTTGCAATATTTATTAAACGAAAAGCAGGAGATTAAATACCTCAAATCGGGAAAACCTAAATTAAAAAATAGTTCTAAAAAAATAAGTATTTCGCATTCCTCAGAATTCGTTGTAGTTTTTATTTCTGAAAAAAATATTGGAATTGATGTTGAAGATACACGGCGAAACATTGAAAAAGTAGCTGCGCGTTTTCTGCACGAAAAGGAATTCCAGCACATTCAAAATTTAGAAAATCCTCAAACTGCAACGGTACTTTACTGGAGCGCAAAAGAGGCCATTTTTAAATGCTCCCATGAACACGGAGTTCAGTTTAATGAGCAGATTTTTATACCTCATTTCGAAATTAAAAAAGAAGGACAATTCTCTGGAACTTTAACAGCACACCAAATAACTTCACACTTTAAACTTTGGTATTTATTTTACCAAAACAATGTAATCGTTTATTGTGTTGAATGAGAAAATAGTATCTTATGAAACAGACAGAAAATCAGATTCTTGTAATTTTTGGAGCATCGGGCGATTTAACAAGAAGGAAACTAATTCCGGCACTGTTTAATCTTTACAAACAAAATTTACTTCCAACAAAATTCGCTGTTTTGGGTGCTTCCCGCTCTTCGTTAACCGACGATGAATTTAGAAACAAAGTGAACGAGTTTCTTCCTGTAGACGAACGTGTAAAAGACTTCAATAAAATGCTTTTCTATCAACAGGTTTTAACCAACGTAGCCAATGATTTTATTCCTTTGAAAAATCGATTGCTCGAAATTTCCAGCGATTTACAAATCGAAAGAAATTATATATTCTACCTTTCTACTCCCCCATCGCTTTATGAAGTTATTCCACGCTTACTTTCGAAAAACGGATTAAGTAAATCTAAAAAATGTATTCGAAGATTAATTGTTGAAAAACCCTTTGGAACCGATCTGGATTCAGCAAAAAAACTAAATGTAAATCTTTTAGATTATTTTAAGGAAGAACAGATTTACCGTATCGACCATTATTTAGGGAAAGAGACTGTGCAAAATATGTTAGTTTCGCGATTTTCGAACGGTATTTTTGAACCGCTTTGGAATCGGAATTATATTGAACGTGTTGAAATTACCTCTGCGGAAAGTTTGGGAGTTGAAGGTAGAGGCGGATATTACGACCATTCGGGAGCGATGCGAGACATGTTGCAAAATCATTTGATGCAACTGGTAGGTTTTGTAGCCATGGAACCGCCCGTTGTTATTGAAGCAAATGCCATTCGGAATGAGATTACAAAGGTATTTCAATCACTGCGTCCTATTCCCGAAAACCAGGTTTCTAAATATGTGATTCGTGGACAATACACCGAATCTAAAATAAAAGACAAAACCGTTGTGGGTTATCGCAACGAACCTGGAGTTGATAATCTTTCGCGCACAGAGACTTTTGTAGCATTAAAATTTTTTATTGATAACTGGCGCTGGGCCGGCGTCCCTTTTTGCGTAAGAACCGGAAAAAAACTTCCTACTCGTGTAACCGAAGTTGTTATTCATTTTAAAAGTGTACCTCATCATTTGTTTGGCTCGCCAAAATCTGCGGCAACAAACAACAATCAGCTAATTATCAGAATTCAGCCCGACGAAGGAATTCTACTTAAATTTGGCATGAAAACACCGGGTGCAGGATTCGATGTACAAACGGTAAACATGGATTTTCATTATTCCGATTTAGCCGACACCCTTGTTCCCGCGGCTTATGAAAGATTACTTTTGGATTGCATGCAAGGCGATGCCACTTTATATGCCCGCGGTGACGCTGTAGAAGAAGCATGGCAATTTGTTCAGCCCATTATTAATGCATGGCAAACCAATCCGGAAATTCCAATTTATGGATACCCTGCCGGAACCTGGGGACCAGAAGAATCTAATAAACTTATAAAAAATGATGAGTGGCGTTTTCCGTGTAAAAATCTAACCGATGACGGATTATATTGTGAACTGTAAACTGTAATATTTTTTTTAACTTTATTGAAATAAACGAATTACGATGACAACTAATACTGAAGTTAAGATTTACGCAACCCCCAAAAAAGTTTACAAAGCTATTGCAAAGGAAATTTTCAGACTAACGCAAAACTCATCACAACCACGTTTCGACATTGCTCTTTCTGGTGGTAATTCACCAAAAGGACTTTTCGAAAAAATTAGTAAAAAATATGCTGACTCAATTCCCTGGGACAGAATTCATTTTTGGTGGGGCGACGAAAGATGCGTTTCGCCAGAAAGCAACGAAAGCAATTATAAAATGACAACCGATTATTTGTTGTCAAATATTTCAATTTCCAAAGATAATATTCATCGAATACAAGGTGAAGCAAACCCTGAAAAAGAAGCAAAGCGTTACTCCGAAGAGATTAACTCCAACCTTTATTTACGTGAAGAAAACCCGGTTTTTGATTTAATTATTTTAGGACTTGGCGATGACGGACACACCGCTTCTATTTTCCCTGACCAAATTGAATTATTTGAGGATGAAAAAATATGTGTTGTTGCTCAACATCCAATAACCGGACAAAAACGAGTTTCACTCTCCGGGAAAGTATTAAACAATGCCAGTCGCATTTTTTTTCTGGTAACCGGCGAAAATAAATCTATGCGTATTTCGGAAATAATGAATGACAGTGCAGCGGCAAAACTTCTTCCGGCCTATTATATTTCGCCAAAAAACGGTGAGCTAATTTGGTTTTTAGATGAACCCGCAGCATCAAAAATCTAAAAGATAATAAAACAGTAATTTATTTTACAGGATTCAATTGCAAAATTTCGGTTCCAAATTTTATCGATTCAGCAATAACATCTTCTACGCATCCCGAAGTTAATTCACTTGCGATTACATGGCCGCCAGCATCAGGAAATGCCACTTTAACTTTACGGTCTGGAGAAGTACCCAATTGTTTATACATTTTTAGCATAGCACTAACTTTTACAAAGGAATCCTGATTCGTTTCATCTTTATAATAATATCCCAAAAACACGGGTGCAGTAACATTTTTATATGTCTCTTTTTTCATAGTTTCATCCACCAGCTGTTGAAGATAAACCAGCCCTTCCATACGATATTTACAATCCCAATATTGACAATCTTTCGAGCCAAAATCCTCATTTGTAATTCGATATTTTCCACCGTTCGATTTTCGTCCAATTTGCAATCCCCAGGGTTTTGAAAGCATAAAAGCCGCACTATTATTTATTCTGATATTTGGCGAGTAAAGAATCAAACCATCCACATATTCAGGAAAATCGGAAGCTAGTTTTAAAGCCAAAGTACCACCAGCAGAAGTACTCATAATAATCACTTTTTTCCCAATGTTGCGCGCAACCATCAATGCTTGTTTTGCCGATTCCCATAAACGGTCAGGGGTCATATCAAGTAATGCATCTTCGGTTTCAATACCGTGCGAGGCCAAACGAGGAATATATAAATTGCATCCAAATTTTTTGGCAAATCGAATATGTGCCGGATTACCTTCGTACCACGACGCTGAGAAACCATGCAAATACAATAGACTGTAATTGGACCGCTCTTTTTTAGACTCATTTGCCCAAATAATCCGCGATTGATTATCCGGTTTTATCCTTAATCCAGCGTCATTATTTTCAACATATTTTTCAATATTTCCAATACTTGCCGAAATAGAAGGTAAATCTTTACTCAATTCCGGTTTTTCAGGTTTTGGACCAAGCACATAAATAACAATTGCCAGTAGGAGGACAATTCCCAAAAAACGTTTAATTCTTTTCATTAAATTAGATTTTACGACGCCGAAATTACAATTTTAATTTTAGGAGTAAAATCATCTACCTAAAATAGGGTGTAAAAATTTACAATATATGTAACAAGGAAATTGCCAAAGGGTTCCCAACTAATACTGGTTATAAAATTGAAAAAATAATCTTTGAAATATTTATTTCCAAGCAGTCTAAAAATAAAAGCAAGCAGAATTTGGAACCATCCGTAGAGAAAACACAAGGCTGGCGAGAAAACTACAAAACAAATTAAACTAAAACCTGTAAAAATCTATGATTCGTGCCACTCGTAAAGCCTTGTTTTTTCATGGGGGAAGGAAAGTGCGGAGGAGGACTTTTCTGACTAAAAAAATTACAAAATTACAAGAAAATTTCTATCTACGATTAGCTGCTAATCGTCCAACCAATTTTACAAAATGATTATGCGACTTTTAAATAACCCTTGAGCTTTACATGCCCATTTTTACTGTTCTAAAAAAGTAACGAGTTTTCAGTGCAAAAAAACCCTTACCCCAATTATTTCACTATTATTTTATTTATTGAAATTGTTTTATTCATAAAAATTTTAACCAGATATATTCCAGGCATAAATCCTTCAATATTTATTTTTTTGATATTCTCTGAACCTGAGTTGGTTTGCAATATTAGTTTCCCGGTTACCGAATAAATTTGAACCTTGGAAATGGCTTGTTGTGATGATATATTTATTTCGTTAGTTGCCGGGTTTGGGTAAATTAGAATATTCTCATTAAATACTGAAATGTTATCAATGTCAGTAATCACATGAGGATTATTAAATTTTCGGGTTGAATACAAACGGTATTCTCCGGGTGTTAATGTAATTGATTGCTGAAGATTAGTAATTTCAATAGAATCATTATTAAAGAAATCATACCACTTTCCAATTGTTGCGAAAGTAAGATCTGTATTTTGTTCTATAATGTCGAAATTTCCAACAGCAAATACATGGTTGGCACCTTTGCTTAATTCATACCATTTTATTACACCGGTTAAATCGTACTTAAAAATGTCTGGAGTAAATTCTTCGTAGTTCTGTTTAAGGTCATTCAATTTTGCCATCACTTGAAATAAATCAGTACGGTTTGTGTTGTCCAGGTATTCCCAACGTGGTGGTTTTTTACCTAATCGGCCACCAAAACCGTCAATGGATACGTCGTAACCACGTTCACCAAATTGCCAAATCATTTTTGGCCCTGGTAAAGGAATATGAAAAACTGAATTCAGTTCCATCCTGTCTAAAGCAACAGGTAGTTCTTTTATATTATAATTGCCGGAAGCATTTCCGTAAGTAATGCATTTAAATGTTAACCGTTCCTCATCGTGGCTCTCCATATAGGTAACAAGGTTGGGTTGTGCCCAGCCCCGTTTGTCGTACAATCCCCATTCCAGATCCGATTTGCTGTTTTCGTTGTAACCCATCGCTCCTTCGCCATAGTTGTGGTTCATGTTTCCCCACAAAAATATTCCGTAATCGGCCAATTCTTTTTCTTCCGAATTATCAGCAAGGTGTTCAAAAATTACCAGCGCATCTACATTTCGTTTCCAGATTTCGTCAGCCATCCGTTTTAAGTTGGCAATACGGGCAGCATCGTAACTGCTTCCCCAACTCGAAGATCCGTAGGAAGTATTTGAAAAACCTTTTGTAAAATCGAAGCGGAAGCCATCAATTTTATACTTGCCCATCCAAAAACTGTTGATACTGTCAACCAGTTCGCGTGTAGCTTGGCTTTCATGGTTAAAATCGTATCCCCAGTGTGCATCAGGATTCTGAAAATTGTGTTCCTCGTTATACCAGGGATTGTCAGGGGTAATCGTCCAATTATCCATGTACATTTGTACAAACGGACTTTGCCCGTAGCTGTGGTTCAGTACCATGTCCATTACAACGGCAATTCCACGTTTGTGGCATTCGTCTATCAATTTTTTAAGTTCGTTTTTAGGGCCGTAATATTTATCAGGGGCAAAGTAAAACGACGGATTGTATCCCCAGCTGTTATTTCCTTCAAATTCGTTAACCGGCATCAATTCCAACACATTTATTCGCAGATCTTCCAAATAATCCAGTTTTTCGATTATCGACTTATATGTGTGTTCTTCCGTGAAATCGCGAACAAGCAATTCGTAAATAACCAATTTTTCTTTTTCAGGAATTTGAAAATCAGACACTGTCCATTGATACTCTTCTTGCCCGGGTTGAAGAACAGAAGCAATTCCTTCGGTTTTATTTACCGGATATGATATTAAATCCGGGTAAACTCCATTTTCAATAAATTTATCATTTCCCGGGTCGGCAATCTTTTCGGTGTAAGGGTCTGCAATTTTTATTTCACCATCAATCAAATATTGAAAAACATACTCTTTCTCTTTTTCGAGACTTGGAATTTCGAGCCAGAAAAAATCACCATCTTTTTTCATTTGAAATTCGTTGGAGGGTTTCCAATCGTTAAAATCGCCCAGAACAAAAACAAATTCTTTTAAAGGAGCCCAAAGTACCAGGGCGGCAGAAGTGTCGGTTGGGTAGTTAATTCCTTTTATGTATGCTGAAGGTTTTGTTTCAGAAATAAATTCTTCGCGAACAAAAATCAATAATGAATCGCTAACAGCTTCATTGTTTGCAGTAGCTTCTGCAATCAGCCAAAATTCCCCACTTTCGGTAAAAGTATAATTAGTTGAAATCTCAGTTCCTGTGTTTTGCATTAAAGTCGTTTCATCCAACAATAGTTTTAAAGCTGATGAAACGGAGGCTCTTGCCGAAAGGTTAACAGCTTGATCTTTTACAAAAATGGCATTGTCATTTGGTTCGGTAATTTGAACGACCAATCCATCTTCAAAAACATTTACAAAAAGGTCGTTCGTTTGCTTGCTTGCATCTGCCGATCGGAAAACAAAGGCCAGTTGCACAACTTTTTCGTTGCCCGGAACGGAATAGAATGTGTTGATATCAGGTGTTATTTCCAATTCATAAATACCGTTTCCCTTGTTGGTGAGTTTGGGTTGTGCATTGTTTCCCCAGGATCCAATTACATGTTGCCATTCGGTATTACCTTCAATAATTACTCCTGTGTGTGCATATAATTCACCTGTAAAATAGCCCAACTTGCTTTCTTTCGATGAATCGAAAGTTACAGTTATTTTATTCGATGCAATTGGCAATGCCGGATCGGTAGTTATTTGGGCAAAACTTTGCTGAAATATAAACAGCAAAAATGAAATGATTAGAATCCTGTTTAGCATCGCTTTTTTTTAGTTATTCGGAATATTTAAAAAAGGGTTGCCCAAATTTCGGACAACCCTTTGAATAATCTTATAAACCTAATTTGCAGTAATTGTATAAGTAAACCCGATTGCCGAGTTTAGAATAAGTTCAATATGGTAATTGCCGGCTGTTACGACAATATTATCACCTCCATATTCCAATGAACCATCAACGCCGGTATCGCCAAGATTGATATCCCACCCATCATTGGCACGGAATTTAATGTCACCATCAGTCAAAGTGATATCTGCACTCCACACATATTCGCCTTTGGCAGCGGTAAATGTCATGTCTGTGTCATTATCCCAGCCACCGGGAGATGCAGAACCAATGATTCCCCAGCTGGTTTCGACAACTGTGTAGGACATGTCATTCATGTTTACACGAACACGATAAAAACCATCGGCATCAACTGTAAGGTTGTCCTCGTCGTTTTGGGCAAGGAAGCCTGTTTCTGTTTTACTGGCACCCCAATCACCATCCCAGCCTGCATTGGTTGGAACAAATTTAAAACCTCCACCATCGGCAGTTATGTATTGATAGGTTTCGTAAACTCCATTTTCAACCATTTGCATAGAAACTGCGTTGCCCGGATTCCAGTCAGCAATTACTGAACCTCCCAGTATTTTTGGGCTATCGGAAACCGTTAATGTTTTAGAATTTAAGTCAACAACCACCAAATAGTTTCCGTCAACAGCTCCTGCGTTGGTAATATTTCCATTTCCCGGGTTAGTACATCCAACAAAATTATCAAATTGGTCGGCACCAATTCCGTTGTCCCAACTTCCAATTTCAGGGAAGAATTTGAAATCTTTTCCTGCTTTTAGCTCGAATGTACCGGCCCAAATGCCGGGAGCAATGATGTTCATTTCCAATGCATTGTTAATATCCCATCCAGCGGTTGTTGCTTCTCCAACAATAAAGAGATTTGATTTTGCCTCTACAATAGTATAAGTTCCATCGTTTAGGTTCAACGTAACGATATACGCTTTATCGCCGCCGTCGAAAGTGATATTTCCATTTTTTCCTTTGGGACCTATATTTCCATCAACACCGTCGCTTCCAAGATTCCCCCAGTCGAGGTTGCCCCAACTTGGCTGACCTACGAACTTAAGCATCGCACCATCTTTTATTTCAGTTTCGATGGTATAAATGCCATCTGACTTTTCTGTTAAAGAAGGAGATTCTCCCGGACTCCAGGCAGGCACGCTTGCACTATAATCGCCTACAAGATATACTTCGCTTGGATTAGAAGTGTAAGTTGTGGCATCAACTATAAAAGGAGCAATAGTTAATTCACTGTTTGTAAAGTCAGCTTTAACTTCGTACCAACCGGTTTCTCCGGTAAATTTATAGTTGGCATCATCATCACCTGCAGCTTCAATATTTGAAGATACTGTTGCAAATTTCCCGAAATTATACTTAAACGCACCGTCGTTTTGAGCATCAGCAAAACGGAATAAACCATCATTGGTTAATTTCAGGTATTTATAGAACACGTCCCCATCCTTAAGGGCAACAAGTGAAGCAGTATTGTCAAATCCAACAGAAGTTGCCGTTCCAAGCATGAATAAATTTGAAGGAACAGGAACATCCAGGTAAGGCGTTACTTTCATTGAAAACGGAGTTGTATAAAGGTCGGCTAAATCTTCATTAGACGCAGCCCTTATCCGAAGTTCGATTTCAATTTCAACAGCTGGCATATATCTTTGCGTAAGAGCTGAATTAAGGGCTCCAACTGTAAGTACCATTTCTGTTTCAGAGATTCGGTCAAACCCAATTGGATTTTGGAAATTGTTCCCTTTGGAGTCGATTTGTAAATAGTACCTTACACCAATATTATCGGCATAAACAGGTGCTGTCCAACTTAATGGGACAATTGTATTATTCTCGTCTTTTTTAAAAAGAATTGTGTCGATATCTGACGGCGGTTCGTTTACCCAAACCGGTGCTGTACCCTCAACGGGTAATGTTACCAGGGGAGTCATAAATTCTTCCTCACAAGAGAAGATGAAAACCGCCAGTAAAACAATCAGGAGATATTTTATTTTTTTCATAATTAGAATTTTTTTATTATCGATGAAGCGATGCAAAATCTTAATTTTTAACCAATTCATACTTGTAATCAGGAGTACTCAGATCGAGGTAAACGGTATAGCTACCTGTTTCCGGAACGGCAATATTGGTACCTCCTTCATTTACAATACCATCGCCGTCATCGTCTCCAAAATTGAGATCCCATGCATCGTTAGCCCTGAATTTTATTCCGGTTTCAGCAAGGTCACCGCTTGCTGTAAGGTCAATAGTAACTTTCAGCTTTTTAAGGTCGTAATCATATTCCATGTTGGTGTCTGAATCCCATCCGGTAGGCGTACTGGCACCAATAATTCCCCAGATACGGGTTTCAAGAGAATAGGTTTTTGCCAATGTGTTAACCTGTACAAAATGCATACCTGCAGCTCCGGACACAATATTATCGTCAGAATCCAAATTACCATCAGATCCCCCAAATTCATCACCATCCCAATTGGGCTGTGTAGCAAATTTAAACTCATCGGTAGCTGAGGTGAAGTAGATATAACCTGCATAGTTTTCATCCTCATTGGCTGAATAAATAACAGGTGCAGTTTCAGGAGCCCATTGTTTAGCAGCATCGGTATGTTGATGAGATCCGGGAACATATAGTTTTGGAAGCCCGGCATCAAAAATTGTTAATGCCACACCAATGGATTCAGAATAAAGTGGGGCAACTAATTCTGAAACAACAGCTTTAATCCTGATTTCCATTTCGGTTTCAGTAAGTGGTAAATACTGTGCATCAAACAATTTTTTGTTGATAGTTTCAACCGTTATTGATGTTGAAGTACCGGAACCTGCACCAAAAGTAAATGCATCGGCAAAAGCATTTCCAGCCCGATCCATCTCTATAGTATAATTAACAGCCAGCACAGGACCAAAATCAGCAGTACTCCAGCTTAGTGTAGCCCAATCGTCTGCTTTGTTTTCTTTCAGAAATACAAATTTGTCGCCATCTTGTAGCCCGCCGGTAAATACCGGTGTAACCGATTCATTTATCTGTGGGTTTATGTCATCTTCCTCGCATGAAAACAGTATTACTGCGAAGCATAATATTAAAATATATTTTAGTTCTTTCATGTTATTCAAATTAATGAGGTTAATAACCTGCGGTTTGCGTTAAATTTGGATTGGCATTTACATCTGAATTAGGGATTGGAAATACATCATACTTTGAATCTACAGTTTTTCCTTCAGCAGCAGCACCTTTAAAAGGCCAGATGTAATCTCCTCCGCTTAATAATCCAAAACGTCTTAAGTCAGTTCTTCGATGACACTCCCAGTAGAGTTCGCGTCCCCGCTCTGCCAAAATAAAGTCCAGGGTCAGATCTGCTTCAGCAATATTGCCTGAGTCATCACCATAAGCTCTTTCCCGTATATCATTTACATATCCAAGAGCAGACGACATATCGCCACCGCTTCCACCTCGAACTGTAGCCTCGGCATACATCAACAAGGCATCAGCATATCTAAACATTGGGAAATCAGTATCAGGGTGAGATAAATTCTTCCCTGTAACACCTTCAGAAGTTATATTCTTAAATTTGCGCAATGCATAACCATCCCTAAATGTGAAAATATCGCCAATTTCGAGATTTTGGCCTTCAGTCCAAATCATTGCCCGGCTATCAGTATCACCTGATATATCTTCGAAAAGATTTACAAATGATTTAGTTGTACGGTTTCCACCCCATCCACCGTCGATACCAGATTCTGCAGCAGGCATATCACCGCCAACAGTTGAGTGGACAAGGAAGGTCATACCACCCCAGGTTTGTGTATGGTCTCCATCGCAAACAATTGGAAAAATAATCTCATTGTCCCGTAAATGATTATCTGCCAGAAACAGGTTTTTGTAGTCTGTTTCCAAACTATATCCGTCATCAATAATTTTCTTTGTATAAGTTACACATTCGCTGTATTTGGCTGTTCCTGTATAAACTTCTGCATTCAGATACAATTTTGCTAAAATCATCCATGCAACACCTTTGTCGGCACGTCCATATTCATTCGTGCGGGGAGCAAGCAAATCATTTTCAATAGTAGTCAACTCGGATTCAATATAATCGAAAAGTTGTTGAGCAGTTGCTTGTTCCGGAAAAAAGAATGAACCAACGGGATCTTCGTCGGTAACAAACGGGCCAGTACCAAACATATCAAGTAAATGCCAGTATGATAAAGACCTTAATAACCTGGCTTCCGTGTTGTATGCTTTAAACTCATCTTGATCGTTTGTTAACGAAATAAGATTATTACAATAGGCTATTTCAAGTGTAATACGATAGTACATGGCTGTCACAAATTCATTGGAAGGTGTCCAGTCCATGTCGTGTAAATCACGCAGGTTACCATCGTTCCAGGCACAAATAGCCTCATCGGTTGTTAATTCCTGATGGTTCCATAATTGACGTAAATACGATGAAAACCCACCATCTATACTGCTGATATCGGGTTCTCCGTCAACACCGGTTTGTCCACCAACAACAAGGGCTGCATAACATTTTGCCAGCATTCCTTTATACGATTCATCATCGGTTAATTTGTCGGCGGTAAGTAAATCCTCATCAAGAGGTAATGTGTCTAAATCGTTGATGCATGAGACAAAAGTGAAAAGTGCCATCACAGTTGTCATCAATAAATATTTAATGCTATATTTTTTGTTCATAATACTATATTTTATCGATTAAAAGCTTGCATTTAATCCAAAAAGGAAAACTCTTGGCCGCGGATAAATATCGTTGTCAATGCCGTTATCAACCTCAGGATCCAATCCGTTGTAGTTCGTAATAACAAACACATTTTGAACGGAAGAATAAAGTCTTAAGTTCAAGTCCAGTCCCACTGTTTTTTTCAACATTTTCTGAAAATTATATCCCAGTGTAATATTATCTAAGCGCAAAAAGGATGCGTCTTTTAAGAAATAATCAGAATACTGCTGTGCTGTTTCAAGTTTGGAATTGTTTATTTCAGAAGGCACATTAGTTAGATATTCATTCACCGTTATTTCCTGATAACGTGCACCTATCATTACATTATTGTAGATCTGGCCTCCAATGGCAGTTCTTGCATTAAAACTAAAATCAAAATCTTTGTAGTTAAACATAGAAGAAAGGCCCATATAAACATCAGGAACCGGAGAATCGGCATAATATTTATCATCTACTGTGATTTGTCCATCCTTGTTTTGGTCAACATACAGCCCCTCAATTGGTTTGCCGTTTGTACCGTACACTTGTTCATATACGTAAAAAGTATTTAAAGGATGGCCAACAGCATGTATTTGAATATTGTTTCCAACCCCAACTCCACTAATGCCCCCAGTTTCAACACCCCGGTAGGACGCATCATCATAGTTTGTCAGTTTTGTAACCTTATTTCTATTGTGGGTAAGGTTAAAACCTAGTTCCCAGTTAAAATCTTTTGTAGTTACAGGTATTGCATTCACAGAAAATTCTAATCCATAATTTTCGAGATCGCCAACATTGGTAAGTAGCCGGTCTGTGAAATTAGTTCCGGCCGGAACAGGAATCGTATTTAACAGGTCTTTTGTATCCCGCTTATATAAATCAAGTGATCCAGTAATCCGGTTTTTAAGAAATCCAAAATCAAGACCCATGTTGTAGGTAGTGGTTTTTTCCCATTGCAAACTTTTATCGAATCCATTGGGGCGGATTAAAGTATAAAACTTGTTTCCAAGTTGATATTGTGTTCTAGAATCACTTAGACGGTAAATTCCCATATAAGGGTAGTCTCCACTATTTAATTCCTGTTGCCCGGTAATACCATAACTTAGTCTAAGTTTCAGGTTACTTAGTGTTTCTTGACTTTTCATAAATGGTTCTTCAATTACCCTCCACGCAAAGGCAGTGGAAGGATAAAGTCCCCAACGGTTATCTTTATGGAAACGTGAGGAGCCATCATTTCTTAATGTTGCTGTTAGGAGGTACTTATCTTTGTAAGAGTAATTAGCCCTGCCGAAAAAAGATACGAGGTAGTTTTCCGTTTCATCTTTCGAATCTACAATTGTTGTATTAAATCGATCTACTTCAAAAGCACTGGCATTTGACCAAAAATGCTGCCATTCATATCCAGCCATCATATCAAATTTACTTTCAATTGATGGTAAATCTTTTTTATAGTTAAGATAGAAGTTAAGCAATTCATTTTTTCTTTCCTGAGTGTAGTCACGTTCAACACCCGATGATGCTGTTCTAACCCATGAAGCAATTGGGTTGGTATCTGTTATTCCTTCACTATCCGATTTATCAAGGCCTACTTTTAAGGTTGCAGTAATGTCCGGAATAAAATGCAGTTTATAACTTGCCTGTGCATCAACAATGTATCTGTTTACATTCGATTCATCCCTTTTTTGTTGCAGTTGGGCGACAGGGTTTCTTGTCCCATTCACATTCCGCGAACCATCGCTTGTTAACCAAGTGGTATATCCGCCATATATTCCAGTATTATTAAAAACAGACTGAGTAGGATCGTATCGCAATGCGCTTCCAATAGCTCCTTTATCAGCAAACCTGTTATCAATATTCATAAATTTTATACCTGCCGTTATTTTCAAATGGTCATTAAATAAACTTGGATTGATATTAAATGTCGCGGTTTTGCGATCCATAGATGATGTTTTTAATATTCCATTCTGGTCAGTATATCCAGCCGATGCCCGAAAAGGAACATCCTTTATAGAACCGGAAACACTAAGGTTATGCTCATTACCTATTGATGGTTGAAATATTTCATCCTGCCAGTTGGTATTAGCTGTACCCATAAGTAGAGGATTGACCGCTGTACTTGATTGTGCCCTTTTGTTTATCAGAGTTCTATATTCTGAAGCATCAAGTACATCAATGAAATCTTTAATTTGACTTACTGATGCTTTCGATTCAAATTCGACCTTAATTTTTTGGCCTTTAGTACCTTTTTTTGTGGTAATAATAATGACCCCATTCGATGCACGCGACCCATAAATAGCAGTTGAAGAAGCATCCTTTAGAATTGTAAATGTTTCAATGTCGTTCGGATTAATAGAAGACATTACATTACTCATTCCATCAATTGTCCTATTATCAATTGGCATTCCGTCGATAATTATCAATGGATCGTTACTTGCCGACATTGATGAACCTCCACGGATACGGATTTTAGCCGCAGATCCGGGAGCTCCTCCCTCAGTTTGAATATGCACCCCTGCAACTTTACCTAAGATAAGGTCTTGGGGGGAACTTGTCGAGCCCTGATTAAAATCGGAGGAGGAAACAGATGATACAGATCCTGTTGCATCTTCTTTTCTTACTGAGCCGTAACCAATTACTATAACTTCTTCCAAGCCATACAGCTCTTCTTCAAGTGCAATGTTGAGATTGGTTTGATTTCCAATTTCCACTTCCAAACTTTTCATCCCAACAAAAGAAAACACCAGTGTTTGAGCATCGCTTGGCATGTCAAGACTGAAGTTTCCATCGAAGTTGGTAATAGTACCTATCGTAGTTCCTTTAACTACAATGGTAACACCAGGTAGCAGTTCACCGCTACTTGCATCGGTAACTTTACCTGTAACTGTTTTTAGTTGTGCGTAACCAGTCGTACTGGCTAGAATCGCTACCAAAAACAAGAATACTTTAAGGTTTTTTCGAATAATCCTCATTTTTAATGTTATTAGTTTATAGAATTTTACTTCATTTTAGTTAAATAAATAACTGTCTCTTAAATGGCAAATAATCAACAATTTACATGTACTTCTTATTCAACTGTCGCAAAAGTATACGGCAAATCTATAAAAAATGTTAACAAATAAAAGTCATTTCTAACCCACAGTTTTATGCAAACGTTTGCGGTGACGTTTGCACTAAATATGTTATAAAACAGGTAGTTACTGGTAGGTGTAAAATAGATCTAAAAATATTACTTTTTAGATTTAAATAAATAAGGATCAACAGTAGTTTAAAAAAATAGTATTAATCAAATGGTAATAATTAAATACTTTATGAATTAATGCTACTTTTATAACCAATCAATCATTAACTAAACTTAAACTGAACCGTAATTGTTCTGTATTATTATAATATGAAAAGTGGACTTGTAACCATAAAAGACCTGGCTCATGAGCTAAAGATTTCACCTTCAACAGTCTCCAGAGCTCTAAAAGATCATCCGGATATTAGTGTAGAAACGAAGCTAGCGGTTAATGAATTGGCAAAAAAATGGAATTACCAGCCCAATGCAGTGGCTTTAAGTTTGAAACAGAGCAGGAGCAATACTATCGGAGTTATTATCCCCGAAATTGTTCATTTCTTTTTTTCCTCAGTTATTAGCGGAATTGAAGATGTAGCTTACGATGCAGGGTTTAATGTAATTATTTGCCAGTCGAATGAAAAATACGATCGCGAAGTTGCAAATACAAGAACTCTTTTAGCAAATCGAGTTGATGGTATTTTGGTTTCCATTTCAAAAGAAACAACTGATTTCGGGCATTTTTATAACGTACGAGACAGGGTAGTTCCAATGGTATTTTATGACAGGGTAGTGCCGGACTTTTATGCCGATCAGGTAATTATTGATGATTTGGATGCAGCATACCGTGCAACAAAACATTTAATAGAAAATGGAAGAAAAAAAATTATGCATTTTGCCGGGCCGCAAAATTTATTAATTGGTCAGCAAAGGAAAAATGGTTATTTAAAAGCATTAAAAGAGGCTCGCATTGAAATAGATGAAAACTTAATTATTGAAGCAGATAATTTTGAAAAGGCTCGGTTAGCGGCAATTAAAGTTCTGGACGAAAAGAAAGCTATTGATGGACTTTTTGCGGTTAACGATCTCACTGCCATTGGAGCCATGCAAACCCTTCAAAAACGTGGTATTAAAATCCCTGATGAAATTGCAATCGTAGGTTTTTCTGATGGTCGTTTATCTGGAATTACTAATCCCACTTTAACATCAGTTGACCAACATGGTTACGAAATGGGAACCGTTGCCACCGAAATGCTTTTAAAACGAATAACGTCAGCAAAAAAAGATTATCCTTTTGAGACAAAAGTGTTAAATGCCAACCTAATTGTTAGGGAATCGTCGGTTGTTTAAAAAAAAATTATTTTTTTTTAAAGCTCTCCGCAAACGTTTGAAACAACCTTTTAAGTTCAAAAGTGTTTGCTTTTAATATAGTTCCAGGGTTTTAACATTTGGATTTATGCATTTTTGTACCTTATATTTGTCTCGGCAAATCAACATTTACTACTTCTTATTTTACTGCAAGAATTCACTTGTGGTATTTTTTATTGCAATTATTTAGAGATAGTTTAAATTTTGTTTTTTAGAGATATTATGAAGTATTTTATGCTAATTCAAGGCGGAATTGACGCGAATAGCCATAGCTATTTTAGGAAATTTCAACGCAGAAGTAGTGTAAAAGACAAGTAATAGAATAAAAGGATAAATTTTAAACAGTCTCCTAATCTTAAAAACTGATGTTATGGGTAAAAAACCTACACTGAGTTTTTGGCAGATCTGGAATATGAGTTTCGGATTTCTGGGTATTCAATTTGGGTTTGCATTGCAAAATGCAAATGTTAGCCGGATTTTTGAAACTCTTGGAGCCAATGTTGAAGACATTCCAATATTATGGATTGCCGCCCCGTTAACAGGCTTAATCGTACAGCCCATTATCGGGCACATGAGCGATAAAACCTGGAACCGAATGGGACGAAGACGACCCTACTTTTTGTTTGGAGCAATTTTAGCATCGTTGGCATTAATTATAATGCCAAACTCTCCTGTACTTTGGGTGGCTGCCGGAATGTTATGGATTATGGATGCATCGATAAATGTTTCGATGGAACCATTCCGTGCATTTGTTGGCGATATGCTTCCCAGTGAACAACGCACCCGTGGTTTTGCCATGCAAAGTTTCTTTATCGGAACAGGTGCAGTAATTGCCTCATCGTTACCGTGGGTTTTTACCAATTGGTTTAGCATTTCAAATGTTGCCGAAGTTGGTGAGAAGATTCCACCTTCAGTAAAACTTTCATTTTATTTGGGAGCGGCTGTATTTTTGGCTGCTGTATTGTGGACCGTTGTACGCACAAAGGAATATTCTCCTGAAAAGTTAAAAAGCTTTGAAGAGGAAAAAATAAAACAGGAGGGGAATGAACTTGCAGATACAAATCAATCCAAAGATTTACTGAAACGTTTCTTCGGGAATGGTGTTGGTTTTTTGGTTTTAGGATTGCTTCTTTCGGCATTTCTTTTTTCGAAAGAGTGGGAAAAAGAGTTGTATGTTCTTTCGTTTGGAATTGCTGCATTTGGTCTAATAATGCTAATAACCGGCTGGCTTACAAAAAGGGGGGAAACTCGCAATGGCTTGGTTGAAGTAATGAGCGATTTACTAAACATGCCAAAAACGATGAAACAATTGGCAGTTGTACAGTTTTTTTCGTGGTTTGCATTATTCTCCTTATGGATTTATGCAACTTCGGCAATAACAAGCCATGTGTACGGCACCAGCGATTCTACTACTAAACTGTATAATGATGGAGCCGATTGGGTTGGAATTTTATTTATGGTTTACAATGGTTTTGCAGCAGTTGTTGCTTTTGCACTCCCGGTATTAGCCAAATATACAAGCCGCAAAGCAACTCATGCGATATCGCTTATTTTAGGTGGTCTTGGTTTGGCTTCAGTTTATATTTTTAAAGATCCCTACCTGCTAATTATCTCAATGCTTGGAGTAGGAGTTGCATGGGCAAGTATTTTATCTATGCCGTATGCCATTTTAACCGGTTCATTGCCTGCACATAAAATGGGCGTTTACATGGGTATTTTTAACTTTTTTATTGTAATCCCACAAATTCTGGCAGCAAGTATTCTTGGCTTTTTTATGCGCCAGTTTTTTGGTGGAGAAGCAATATGGGCACTGGTAGCCGGTGGTGGATCTATGATTATTGCTGCGATAACCGTATTTATTGTAGACGATGTTGACAGTCCTAAAAGAAAAAAATGAGTAAAGTAAAAGCGTTAATATTCGATCTTGACGGTGTTATAGTTGATACCGCAAAGTATCATTACAAGGCTTGGAAAGCTTTGGCAAACAGCCTCGGTTTCGATTTTACAGAACAAGACAACGAACTTTTAAAAGGAGTTAGTCGGGTTCGTTCTTTGGAAATTCTTCTGGAAATTGGTGGGAAGAATTTTGATGAACAAAAGAAGATCGAATTTGCTAATCGAAAAAATAGTGAATATGTGGGTTACATCTCACAAATGACACCCGATGAAATTCTTCCCGGAGTAACTGAAATGTTACAATCAGTTAAAGATGCCGGGTTGAAAATAGTACTGGGTTCGGCAAGTAAAAATGCTCCTTTAATTCTTGAAAAAATAAATTTGGAACATTTTTTTGATGCTGTAATTGATGGAAACAAAGTGTCGAAAGCAAAACCCGATCCTGAAGTTTTTTTGAAAGGTGCGAATGCTGCTAATGTTGACCCGGAACAATGTATTGTTTTCGAAGATGCAATTGCAGGAATCGAGGCTGCACAAAATGCTAAGATGAAAACAATTGGTGTTGGCGACCCACAAGTTTTACGAAATGCCGATGCTGTAATTTCTGGATTTGCCGGATTAACTGTTCACGAATTATTGAAGATGGTTTAGTCTGGTAGGAAAAAAGAATTAAATGAAAGATTATATTAAATATCACGAATGGCAAATAATCGAGGAAGGTTTTGATCCCGAAAACAACCGGATATCTGAAAGCATTTTCAGTATTGGCAACGGTAAAATGGGGCAACGAGCCAACTTCGAAGAAAAGTATTCCGGAGATTCATTGCGTGGATCGTATGTTGCAGGAATTTACTACCCTGATAAAACCCGCGTTGGCTGGTGGAAAAATGGGTATCCCGAATATTTTGCCAAAATTATTAACTCCACAAACTGGATTGGAATAAACATTTCAATTAATGGTCAGGAATTGGATTTGGCTGAAACTAAAGTACACTCTTTCAAGCGTATTTTAGATATGCAACACGGTTTGCTAACGCGAAGCTTTGTTGCTGAATTAAAAAATGGAAATCAGGTTGAGGTTAAATCCGAAAGATTTGTAAGTATTGATAATACTGCAATTGGGGCACTTCGATATTCAATAAAAGCAATTAATTTTTCTGGTGAAATTTCAATTTCGCCCTACCTTGATGGAGATGTTTTTAATGAAGACTCAAATTACGACGAAAAATTTTGGATTGAAGTTTCGAAAGAAGTGGATGGTAATGAAGGTTATTTGACACTGGAAACTTTAAAAACTGAATTTCAGGTTTGTTCCGCAATGAGTTTTCAGGTGCAAAAAAACGGTGAAAAAGAAATTGCAAAACCAGTTAATTCAGTTCGGGAAAAGTACGTTGAAGCAAAACAATTGTTGAATGTGAAAAGTGGAGATGAGGTTGTGATTGAAAAATTTTCAGCAACAATATCATCATTTGATTATCCTAAAAACAAACTGGTTGAAACGGCAAAAGAATCTATTAATCGTGCGACAACAAACGGGTTCGATTCTCTTTTTGAAAATCATAAAAATTTATGGTTGAAAAAATGGGAAACCAGCGATATTCAAATTGAAGGAGATGTTGCTGCTCAGCAAGGAATCCGATACAATATTTTTCAGTTAAACCAGACTTATTCAGGCGAAGATGAACGACTAAACATTGGTCCAAAAGGTTTTACCGGAGAAAAATATGGAGGTGTAACTTATTGGGATACCGAAGCGTATTGTTTACCTTTCTATTTAAGTACAGCGCCTGCCGAAATTTCAAAAAAATTACTCTTATACCGCCACAACCATTTGTCCAAAGCTATTGAAAATGCTCAAAATCTTGGCTTTAATAATGGTGCAGCTCTTTATCCGATGGTAACTATTAATGGAGAAGAGTGCCACAACGAATGGGAAATTACCTTCGAAGAGATTCATCGAAATGGTGCAATTGCTTATGCCATTTACAACTATATAAACTATACCAGCGACAAAGAATACCTTGCTCCATACGGTTTCGAGGTTTTGTTGGGAATTAGTCGGTTTTGGAGTCAGCGGGTAAACTGGTCGGAAGACAAACAAAAATATGTGATGCTGGGTGTTACCGGGCCAAACGAATACGAAAACAATGTAAATAATAACTTCCACACCAATTACATAGCAGTGTGGACACTAAAATACACACTTGAAGTTATAGATTACCTGAAAAAAGAATTTCCATACCTGTTTGAAGAACTGATTTCTAAATGGAAATTTAATGAATTAAAAGAGACCGGGCGATGGAAAAATATTATTGAAAAAATGTATTTCCCTTTTGATTCTAAAAATAATGTTTTCCTTCAGCAGGATGGCTTTACAGATAAAGAATTGATTCCTGTTTCGGAACTTAGTGATGAGGATCAACCAATTAACAAAAAGTGGTCGTGGGATCGAATTCTTCGTTCGCCTTACATAAAACAAGCCGACACTTTGCAAAGTTTGTTTTGGTTTGAAAACGATTTTTCAGAACAAGAATTGAAAAAACATTTCGATTTTTATGAGCCATTAACCGTTCACGAATCTTCGCTTTCGCCATGTGTTCATTCAATTCTGGCTGCAAAAATTGGCTACGAAGAAAAGTCGTACGATATGTATTTACGCACTGCACGCCTCGATTTGGACGACTACAACAACGACACCGAAGATGGATTGCACATTACAAGTATGGGGGGAACGTGGATGTCGATTGTAATGGGTTTTGGCGGAATGCGTGTTAACGAAAGCAGATTGCTTTTCAACCCATTCCTACCTGGAAAGTGGAAATCGTATAAATTCAAAATCGATTTTGGCGGAGCACATCTGGAAGTAAAAAAAGAACAAAATAATTTTATAATAGTTAATCACTCTGATATTACCGTTCCTGTATCCGTTTGGAACGTTGAGGTACAGATTCAGGGAAATAGCAAATTAGAATTCAAAAAATAGAATTGCATCACTAACACCGGGTTTCAACCCAGGGATTTTGAAAAGAAAAATACAAGGTGCATCTGCGACAGTTTAAAAAAGCATAAGTCCTAACATGCACCGCAAATCATATAAATCCAACAAAAATGAAAAATCTACTATCACTACTAATAATCCTTATAACACTGAACATTTCAGCGCAAACAAGCCTCGAAAGAGTAGAACCCATGTTTTGGTGGGCAGGAATGAAATCACCCGAATTGCAATTGATGGTTTATGGCGAAAACATATCAGCAACTAATGTGGAATTTGAATATCCGGGTGTTGAATTGGTTTCGGTTTCAAAAGTTGAAAACCCAAATTATCTTTTTATCGATTTGAAACTGTCGAAAAATATAAAACCCGGAAAGTTTGATATTCAATTTAAAAAAGAAAATAAAGTAGTTGAAACTTATTCGTATGAATTAAAAGCACGGGAAAAAGGTTCGGCTAAGCGTGAAGGATTTAACAGCTCGGATGTAATATATTTAATTACTCCCGATCGTTTTGCAAACGGAAATCCGGAAAACGATTGGGTGAAAGGAATGAAAGAACAGCCCAATAGAAACGACAAAGATGGTCGCCACGGTGGCGATATCAGAGGAATAATTAACTCTTTGGATTACTTGCAGAAAATGGGCTTTACAGCGGTTTGGCTAAATCCGGTTTTGGAAAACAATATGACTCAGGTTTCTTATCACGGCTATTCTACCACCGATTTTTACAAGGTTGACCCGCGTTATGGTACAAACGAAGAGTACCGCGAATTAAATGACGAACTCGCCAAACGTGGGATGAAACTAATAATGGATATGATTTTTAATCACTGTGGTTCGGAGCATTGGTGGATGGACGACATGCCAATGAGCGACTGGATAAATAACTACCCGGAATATAAAATAACAAATCATCGCCGTACGGTTAATCAGGATCCTCATGCTTCTGAAATTGACCGAAAAGGAATGGCTGATGGTTGG
>JABMPI010000734.1 GCA_013203755.1 Bacteroidota bacterium | reverse complement strand
GTCTGAATACTCCGGTCTTTCCGCCAGATTTGTCATTTGATGCGGGTCTTTTAGCATATCGAAAAGTTCGTATCCCAGACTGCCATCTTCGTTGTACGACATAAAAGCCCATTCCCTGTTTCTTAACAGAAGTGAGTTTCCTCCTTGAGTAACGGTAAAAACCATGTCCCGAACTTCTACTTCCGGATTATCGATAGTTTGCACTAAACTTTTCCCCTGAATGTGTTTTGGCGGGGTGAGTCCGGCTAATTCTGCAACGGTTGGGTATAGATCGATTAATTCAACAAACGAATTACAAACAGCTTGTTTTTTGCCCGGAACTTTAATAATTAAGGGTACACGCACCGATTCGTCTTTTAAACTTACTTTCATCCAAAAGCGATGTTCAGCCAAATGAAAACCATGGTCGGAGGTGAAAATAACGATGGTGTTGTCTTCCAATCCTTCCTCTTTCAAGGTGTTTAGCACTCTTCCAACCTGTGCATCCATATATGCTACAGAAGCATAGTAGCCTGCAATTGCTTTTTTCTCCTGCGTAGGACTCATTTTTGCATTTACACTGGTAACATAGTTTATGGCTCGTTTTGGCATATCCGACCAGTCGTCGTTGTAACTAATTGGGAATGCCATTCGCTCCCACGGATAGGGTTCGAAATACTTTTTGGGTGCTACAAAAGGTACATGGGGTCGCACAAATCCTACGGCTAAAAAGAAGGGTTTATTTTTATTTTCTTTAATTAATTGAATGGCTTTCTGAGCCGTTTTTCCATCGGGTTGGCTATTGTCGTCTCCCTCTGCTTTTACAATGGTCATTACATTACCATCTTTTACGGGTTTGGTTCCATCCGGATTGTTTTGAACCAATTCGCCTTCTCCCGGAGACAAGTATTCCAAGCCTTTACTGTTATATCGCTCGTTCCACGAGAGTGAATCGTCTTTCCCATTACTACCCAAAGTAATATCTATCGGAACGCCCATGTGGTAAATTTTGCTAACGCGCATCGATTTGTAGCCATTGTCCATAAAAAGTTGCGACCAGCTTTTTCTATCTCCAACATTTTCTCTGCCGCTAACGTACCCAAATGTTTTTGTTGCATGCGGGTAGTAGCCAAACATCAGTGAGGCTCGCGATGGCCCGCAAACCGGAAACTGGCAAAAAGCACTGGTGTACATTACTCCTTCAGAAGCGAGCTTGTCGATATTGGGTGTAAAACTGGCCTTGTTTTCATACGACGAAACAGCAGTTGCGGTTAAATCGTCGGAAATGATAAAAAGAACGTTATACTTCTCTTGTGCGGTTATCGAAACTGCTATTAACATGAATAGGATAAATACTAAATGTGTTGATTTCATTCTGATTTGTTTTTCTTGAAATTTATGAAAAATATATTTTATGAGCTGTTACCAATTAGTGTTTGAAAGAAAACTCCCCGAAACGTCTTTGCGAGCGTAGCGTGGCAATCTCATCTTGTTTATTGTCAATTTGAAAAGATTGCTTCGTCCCTCGCAATGACGGAATATAAAGAGTTTTCTTAAAGGTATTAATTATCTAAAAACCCGTTGTTTACTTTAGTATACCATGCAACGTTAGTCCAGTTGTTCCAATACGGATGACTGTAATTCCACGGTGTAGTTCCCCAAAGTTTATATTCTGCTGAAAGCTGCATGCCACCTTCGCACCAATCATACAACCACTCCCAGTTTAAATCTTTATGATCCATGTGCCACCAGGGTCCCCATGCTTCGGTTGTGGTAAGCGGAGCGCCAATTTCTTCCGACCACTCTTTGGCCCAGGCTAATCTGTTGTGCATGTCTTTCATTAACATGGGACGAACCGAATTCATGGTTTTCTCCAATCTGTTCATGTAATCTTTATAGTCGTGTTGGCCGCGGTCCTTTGTTAGTCCGCCAAATCCAGAGCGCGAATTAAATCGTTCGCTTTGTGTCATCCAGAAATGTAATTCCAATACGTCGAACGTTTTTAAATTCATAGCCCGCACTTCTTTCCAATAACTGGTTAGTGAAAAGGTGAATCTTAATTCAGGATATTTGTGTTGAAAATGAGTTAAAGTGCTATTAAAATAACTCCGTACGAAGGTCATTTGAGCTGAATTCCATTTTAATTTTTTGAAATTACTTTCTACACTTCCTGCCGCTTCCATGGCTTGTAACGCCGACGTAGTTTCAATATTTTTTTCTTGTCCCAACCGATTTAATTCCGGAGCAACCGGACTGAAATAGGGAAATTCCTGGTCGAAATCGATATAAACGACATGACTCAAAAGGTCATTTTCTTTTAAAATATCCAACACCTTTTCCCATGCTTGCCAGTGTTCTCGAGGGTTTTCAAAATCTTTTCTGATCTCAGGAAATTCAATTGCTCCCGTCCCCCAGGAGGAAAGGATAACCGATATGTTTTTTTTCTTGGTCATTTTCATGAATTCTACAAGTTCGGTTACCACGGCATGTTTACGATCTTTATCGCTGGCTCCCCAATTTCTTAGCGGGTCTCCTTCGATGGTAACTACTTGCTCCATAGTTTCCATTTTACCAATAACCAAAGGAAATGCATCAATTCGCACCGTGTTAAATCCTCTTTCAATAAGTTCATCGGTAACTTTATTGTAATCTTCAAAAAAACCGCCGGTATAATGTTGGTTTAACCACGAATAATCCCACATGGCAATGGTTAACCGCGAAGGAGTTAAATCGGAACGCATATCGTAAGTTTGTGCTTTTAGATGAATTGTATAGCTGAAAATGCAAACAATCAGTATTAAATATCTTGATATATTTTTCATTTTTAATCGATTATTATTATTTCCAAACGGATTTATTAGGTTTATTTAATTCCTGCCCAACAAATACATCTTCTTTTCTGCTTTCCGGGGTAATTTTTAATTCAACTAATTTACCTTCTTTAACGGTTCCTTCAACAACGGTGTTTTGTTTGGCAAAAAGTTTAAACTCACAACTCCAATCAACAGGCCAAGCCGGAAGTATAATAATTTTGTTGTCTACATCTTGTAAAATCATGCGCTGCAATGCAGTTGCTGCTACCGAGGAATGTTGTACATCCGGTACTCCGTCGTGGGTAGATTTAAAAAATCCAGGAAAACGTTGTTCGGGAACAGGACGATTCAGAGCCCAAATTACCTCTTTTTTTACTGAATCGGTTAATCCAACCATGGCAGCCATTATCGATTCCGGATGCCAGCCGCCACGAATATGACCCGGTGCCCATCCTGGATTTTTACCACCTACATCGTCAACCAGAGTGGTTCGGTTTTGATAGGTTGTCTGAGCCATTTCTAATTCTGGTTTACCAACTCCATAAATATGATAGGGGAATACCGAGTAAAGCTCTGCGACTTCAATATTTACTTTCTGCGACTTCATCACCTCGGCATTGGCTAAAATGGTTTTACCATTTCGCTCTCGGGTTGGGATTTCTGGAACACGGTCAAGCACTTCTTTCCAATATTTTCTATCAGCTTCTGTTGTTAATGTTTCTGGAAGATTAAGCAGGCCTTGCAATATACATTGTAACCCGGCCACAAAAGGCATTGGATTATCTGCTTTTCGAAACGATTCGAGCACATGCACATCGGGAAAATATAGTTTTCCATCGCGGTGCGACCAGTGCAAATCGAAGAATTTTACCACATCATTTGCAAAAGGGATTAAAGTATCTGTGGCAAATTTTTCATTTTGCGTGTATTCGTAATGCTCAGCTAAAAACCATGCAACTTCCAACCCGGCATTCCAGTGGGTGCGATGCCAGACCGATTGTTGTTGACCGGGTTCCAACCCTTCGCGGTTAATACCGTAAACTCCGGGAGCAATAACTCCCCAAAGTGTGGTCGATTCGCGAATTACAGTTCCCTCGTGACCAAAAACTGCTTTGGTATGCTCTTTCATTAAAGGAAAACCACGCATGTATAAATCGATAAAAGTTTGGGTATAATCAAACTGCCCGGCCGCATTCATTGAATAAAAAGGCAAACGTACATTCTGGTGCAACAATAGATTTCCCCAGGAACGATGGTCTGGATCCTGATTGAATTTAAACCCGGTGTGGTTGCGTTGCGGTACCTCCGACATGGCAGGTGCAAACATGGATCCATTCCAGATTATCGGAAACTTTCCTTCACCTGCCATGGCATTTAAGTACATGGCGTAGGCGTATCCGGCGCTTGTGGTTTTTGCCTCAGGAGAACCACTTAAATGGATATAACTTTTGTTCCAGAAGTTGTTCCACCAGGAAACATGGTTTTTCCAATCTGTTTTAGTATTGGTTTTTTCTTTTATTTTTTCTTTCAAATTATTTATCCATATCTCAGCACTTTTGGTTTGCTGGTTTAAAGTGTAAATTTTAAGGTGATTCTTTTTTTGTGGTTCCGAAGTGATTTCTATTTTTGACTGCGACTTCATTTTGTCGCCAATTACCAACGCTCCAAAAGTACGATTGGCCAATACATTCTGAATCTCATCAGGCATTGGGATTTCAAGAGCTTTTATGGTCCATTCGAAAGCTTTGGTCGTGTTGTTTCGGTGATACCAAAGCAGTGCATTTTTATCATTCTCAACAATAAAGTCGGCAGATTCCTCTACTCCGCCGGGAATCCCGTCTAAGTTAGTTTCATTAATTGTTTTTGCTTCTTTTCTCCAGTTATGAAGTTTTACATCTAGTTGGAATTCTCCGTCAGAATTATTTTCCAGG
This sequence comes from Bacteroidota bacterium, assembly GCA_013203755.1. Classification (GTDB taxonomy): domain Bacteria; phylum Bacteroidota; class Bacteroidia; order Bacteroidales; family Prolixibacteraceae; genus Draconibacterium. The sequence goes on along the minus strand of JABMPI010000734.1, from coordinate 8,002 downwards.
TGAATTACTTCGTTGTTAGCATCTATCCAAATTTTAGACTTGAAATTATTGTCCCCTTCAAGATAAATTACTCCATTTTTTAAGATCAATTCTTGTTTAAAATTGTTTTGAAAAGGATTTGGAGTTACTGTTATTTCTACGTCGCCCAATTTGAGTAATCGATGTGCTTCAGACCATGCATCAATGTGTCGTACTGAAATCCAAATGTTACCATTTTTCAAAACCGAAACCAATGCCCCGGTTGTGCCATTGCCAAGTGGCATGGCATCCGATGCAATTGTACTTTTTTCCGACCAGCTTACATTATAATTATCAACAATCGATTTTTCCACTGGAACATTGCATCCCGCTATAAATGTGCTTGCAAGTAGTACAAGGGAAAAGATTCTCAAATGTGTTTTCATAATCTGTTTAGTTTATGCTTTTACCTTCTGTTTTATATTTTTCTAAAAGAGCCTGAAGTTCTCTAACCACTTCTGGATATTCATTCCATAAATTAGTTGTTTCATTTGGATCAACATCCAGGTCAAATAGCTGTCCCTCTGGTTCATTAATAGCTTTTTTAACCGATTGTGCATGGGTCCAGCCTCCGTTTCCTTTTTGAGGAATCATCTTCCATTTGTCTTGTCGAATGGCAAAAGAACCATTTACAGAATGATGAACAATGGCTTCCCGGATAGTAGCTTGTCCGGCATCAACTCCAACTTTTTCACCCATAAAAAGAGAAGATAAATCCTGGCTGTCTTCAGCAGAATTTAGGGGAAGTTTATAGTTAACGATGGATGCTAGTGTTGCCATAATATCAACCGCACAAATGGGCTCGTTTGAAATTTTGTTTTCGGGAAAATGCCCTGGCCATTTTATAATAAAAGGTACGCGATGTCCGCCTTCGTATATATCTGTTTTCATTCCACGATTAGGAGAATTCGGGTTGTGATTAAATTTGGTAATTACTGAGCCGGGTGGTTGAAAGTCAGCTCCGTGAACATATGGATCGCCGGCTCGTGCGGGAGAACCGTTGTCGGAAGTGAAAATAACGATTGTGTTTTCAGTCAGATTATTTCTTTCCAAAGCATTAATTACTTCACCCAAAGTAAAATCGGTTTGATTGACCAGATCTCCATAAGGGCCAGCCTGACTTTTTCCGATAAAATCTTGTGCCGGAACAATTGGCGTGTGTGGCGAAGTAGTTGTCACCTGCAAATAAAAAGGTTTGTCTGTATTATTTACCTTATAATTATCAATGTATTCAACTGCTTTTTTTGTCAAGGTAGGTAAGATATCTTCCAGTTTCCAACCCGGAAGCATCATCCCTGCATCACCATACATATTATTTGGCTTTTTAAGCGATGGATTGCCAACTACTTTATTGTTTTCAATAAAAATATAGGGTGGGAAATTTGGAACATCAACACCAAAATAATATTCAAATCCTGCGGTTAAAGGGCCGCTTTTTATTGGTTTACTGTGGTCGATTACTGAAATATCGAATTTTCTATCCCAAAAAGCCGGAAGTTCTTCACCGTTTTTTGTTCCCCACTGCATACCTAAATGCCATTTGCCAATTAGGGCAGTTGAATAGCCTTTCCCTTTTAGCATTTTCGGAATTGTTAAACGGTTGTTTTCGATGAGCGGTTTACTGTAAGGCCCAAGAACACCACTCTTTAGATAAGTTCTCCAGGCATATCTTCCGGTAAGGATAGAATAGCGTGTTGGAGTACAAACGCTCGATGGAGAGTGAGCATCCGTAAATCGAATTCCTTCGCTTGCCAATTTGTCGATGTTTGGTGTTGGAATTTTAGATTCGGGGACATAACATTGTGGATCGCCATAACCCATGTCGTCCACAAGAATTAATATTATGTTTGGCTTTCCTGTTTTCTTTGCGCATGACGAAAGAAACCCCAGGAGTATTAACAGCACTGATGTAAATAGAAATATTTTTTTCATATCGAGTTAGTTTTTTACTGTTTGAATCCAAATGGCATTACCACCACCAGGAGCAAGTTTTATTTTTTCAATGCTACCTTTTTTAAGCACAACATCTTTTCTTATTTTATAAGCCTCTTTGTTATTTTGAAAATTGGTGCCGTCAGCATCTTCGTAAAAGGTTGCAATGTATTTTGTCCCTTTATTCAGAAAATCGAAATTGATATTCAATTCTCTGCTTTCCCGATTTGTAAGCGATCCAACAAACCATTCGTCACCGCTTTTTCTCGCCACAGTAATAAACTCTCCAATTTCTCCATCCAAAACTTTATAACTATCGAAATGAGCCGGCATTTTACGAATACAATCAAACAAATCCTCTTTTTTCAGATACTCCTCAGGAGAATCAGGCAGTACAAAATAGCCTCCATAAACCACAATTAATTTCGCTACTTCGGCTGCCACAGTCCCTGGTATTTCTTCAAAAACTTTTACCCGCCCATTATTAAAAGCTGAATTTAGTGAAAACCACCCGTTGCACAAATCTAGTGGTCCGGCAAGCATGTTTACAAATGGAGCGGTAACTATAGTTTCTGGGAAATACGAACGATGTGCATCGGATTGTGAATGACCAAATTCTTTGGTAATCAGATTTGGCCAGGTGCGGCGGTCGCCACTTGGAGGAACAGGGTTGTCGTGGAAATTTACGATTAATTTGTACTTGGCACAAAGCTCTACAATTCTTCGGGTATTTATAACTTTCTCTTTGGCAGATCCGCGCATAAAACCATATTTTACACCGGCAGCTCCCCAATCCGAAAATTGTTTCAAAACCCTTTCCAAACCAAATTTTTTGGCGCCAACATCATTCAAATAAAGAATTACGCCCACACCTTTTTCGTTGGCATATCTCATGCATTCTTCAATGTCTACTCCTTCGCGTGTGGTGGTTGGATCCGACTCTGCACTAAATTCAGAACCGTACCAGTCGGCATCTATTAACAGGTGTTGAATATTATTCTCTGCAGCAAAGTCGATAAATCGTTTGTGCGATTTTGTATTTAGCCCATATTCAAATCCGTCTTCAGCAACGTAACCCCAAACACGCCAGTCCCACATGGCACGACCAGGTTTTATCCACGAAACGTCTTCAGTTTTACAAGGTTCATTTAAATTTACTAACAGATTAGATTCAATTAAATCACCCGGGCGCTCACCCAAAATAACGGTTCTCCACGAGGTTTTTGCAGCCATTCCGTTTGCTTCAATGGTTTGCGTTAAACGGAATGCATTTTCTCCTTTTAAATTGAATAAAGCAAAGGGGGCATGTTCAAAAATTGCAGCTTCGTGAATGGCAAAGTATTTTTTATTGTTAGTTTCAAAAGTTACCGGATTTCGTGCAACTTCATTTTTGTAGGCAGAAAGTTTTATCGGGCCAACATTGTGATTTTCGCCATTGTATGCCCAAAAAGTAAGGTCTTCAGCGAAAGAAATATGCGAATTTTCTACGATGTTATTTAATCCTTCGGGAAACAAAAAGCGGTAGGCAAAACCTTCGTCGTACATTTTTACTTCCAAACGAAATTCCTGTTCAGCACTATTTTTTAATTTATAAACAGTGGAATTATAACGGTTTAAAACGGTCTGATTTTTTCCATTAACTGTATCCCAGGTTTTGTTAAATGTAGTAGTTGTCTTTTCAACTATTTCAATATTTTGAAGTAGATTTTTATCATCGTTTAATAATACCAATTGAAGGTTTTTAACGATAGTATCGCCATTGAAAATTAAGTATAAACTCAGCGAATTTTCATTGAGTGTAAGATTTGATTCGGTATTCTTGTTGGGCGAAAGCAGATTCGAATTAGAATTTAAAACGCATGAAAATAGTAAAAGAGTAAGGCTAAAAAGTGTTAATAGTCGGTACATAATATTTGTTTTTTTATTTTTTATAATTGACGTTTGGTGAGGTGAATTTAGCATCTGTTTCTTTTTGCCAATTGTGCAAAAGTGTTTTTAACTCGTCCACTTTTTTAGGCATTGATTCTGCTAGATTTTTTGTTTCTCCTAAATCCGTTTTTAAGTTGAAAAGTTCAGTGGGTTTATCATTAAAGTATTCTATCAATTTGAAATCTTCTTTTCGTATGGCAGCACCCGGTGTTCCGCCTTGATTTCCGTAATGTGGATAATGCCAGTACAATGCTTCCCGTTTCGGAGCTTTTCCCTTTTTTAACAAAGTTGCTAAACTCACTCCATCAATGTGTTGGTTTGGTTTTAAAGGCAAACCTGCAATTTCTAAAATTGTTGGATAAAAATCGGTACTGGTAACCGGTGTATTTTCAATTTTCCCGGCAGCGGATTCTCCAGGCCATTTTATTATCATTGGTTCCCGAATGCCACCTTCGTACAACCAACCTTTTCCGGCACGCAGCGGCAAGTTGCTGGTGGGATGTCCTTCTGAAGTGGATAATCCACCATTGTCGGACATAAAAATTACGATTGTATTTTTATCCAGATTTAACTGTTTTAATTCATTTAATACTCTTCCAACTGCCAAGTCCATTGCCTCAACCATTGCAGCGTAAACTGCATTCTCCTGCACCAAACGCAACTTACGGTCTTCTTCCTTTCCCCAAATTGTTTTAGGAAGATTAGCCTCCAGTTTTTTCTTCTTGTACTTTTCAACCAAATCGGGTCTGCCAATTAATGGAGTGTGTACCGAATAAAAAGAGAGATAGGCAAAAAATGGTTTGTTGTTACTGTTTTTTATGAAGTTAATGGTTTCAGTTGCCAATCGGTCTGGAAGATGTTCACCCTCCGGGCCATCCTCAAGATTTGGATTTTCATAAGGAGAAAAATACTTTTTTCCTCCATAGGGGCCGCCTTTTGTCCAGCCACCTTTGTTAATTTCGAAACCTTGATTTTCGGGCCAAAAACCTTTTCCTCCCAAATGCCATTTTCCGGCAAAAAAGGTATTGTAACCACCTTCCAGCATTGCTTCTGCCAGTGTAATTTCATTCAAATCCATGTAATCTACATACTGGGCAGGGAGTAATGGTTTGTTTTGTACCCTTTTGGATTCGTAGGGTTGTGGCGCCCCAAAGTGAGCTGTATTATCGGTTCGCGCCGGATATTTTCCGGTTAATATACTCGAACGTGTTGGGGAACAAACCGGACAGGCCGCATATGCATTTGTAAATCGCACTCCTTCAGAAGCCAGCTTGTCGATGTTTGGAGTTTCGTAAAAAGTAGCCGAATTGTTACATCCAATGTCCATATAACCTAAATCATCCACAAGGATAAAAAGGAAATTGGGCTTTTCTGATTGTTCTTTTGCAGAACTAATCGAAATACCTGCAAAAAAAATGGTTGTAAATAGGATTATGAGTGAAAATTTACTTTTCATTTTTATTAGAGTTTTATTTTAATTATTTCGGTATTTACGTCTTTAGCAACGATTTGCTTAATTGTTTTTTGTTTGTCGTTTTCTGTATCGTAAATATTTATTGTGAATGTTCCGGCAGTATTTACTTTTGGCTGATATTTGTTGCCTTTTATTCTTACAATATGTTCTAATTCGTTTGTGTTTTCGTTAATTAATTCTACAACTGCATTTTTTGCTCCGGCAATTTTAATTGTTGGTAAAGCTTTAAAATTTGGGTTGTTGAAATTATCTATCTGACTAATTGTTTTTGGCCAACCGTCAAATTTCTCTCTCCCTTTTTCATCCAACTCTTTTTGCAAAAATCGCAATGCATTGGAAGTAATGGTTCTCTCTTTTTGTTTAAAAGTTACATAACCAAAACCCGATGCACAATTTTGTGCTTTTTGGTAGCGATTTTTATGGTCGGTAATGTCATCCGGATTTCCTACGGCATATACAAAGTTTTTATTTCCAATGCCATCGGTATAAAGCCCTGTGTTTGAAAAATTATGTGCTGGTCTGCCCGAGAAAGGTTTGCCCAGCGTGTCGGGCATAAAACGGCGTTGGTAACCCACAGCAATTGCAGGAGTACAAAATGCCCAGTTGGCGTCTTTGTAATCCTCTATTCCATATTGTACAAACGAAGGTAAATGCTGGTCGCCACAAATCTGGAATGCAAAACATTTTCGCATGATATTAACTGCTTTGTCGCGCCCGTGTTTTGGCCAGCCACCGGAGTCGAGGTCAGAACGAAGGATTACTTTTTTTGGTCCGTAATGCGTTACGTTATTTGCAAAAATAGTTTGGCTCAGCAATACTTTCATATCGGCACCTTCCCAATCGCGCATCCAGTGATTTAGAAATTCTATTTGACGTTCACCTAACAATTTAAGTGACTTCTCTTTTTCTTCGCTGGAAGTAGGATAATCCTCATAAAGCATATCTTTTCTACCGTTCCAATACATCCCTTTCGTTGCTTCAACCACTTCCTCCGGTCCCGATTTAAAAGTGCGGTCGGTAACCAACGCAAAACTTATCCGACCATAAACAATATCGGTATAATATACTTCCATTCCCTGTTTAATGGGTGTGGGATTAAAAGCTTCAGGTTGATGAGATGTATTTGTTCTTATTACCACATTTACCATTTCAACCGGTTCTACAAAACCACTGGTTGCATCCATAGATTTTTGCCAATTTTCCTGACTAACTTTCTTGCCTCCATTTCCCCACAAATTGCCCTGAAAAACTTCGTGGTCATCGGCCAGACAAATGGTTGGGCGGTCTTTCATTAAATCGCCAAAAGCCCAGCCAAACATGTACCATTTACCCAGATAACTTAAAATTGCCCGGTCGGCAGGGAATCGAATAATTCCATATCCTCCGTTTGGTTCATAAATTTGGTCGCCTGAGAAAAATAGTATGTCGGGATTTTTATCAGCCAATTGCTTGGTTAATGGACGATAGGGAAAACCATAATGGAACTGACAAGTCATTGCTCCCATTTCCAAAGGTTTGTCAACCGGGTCGCGCTGGATAGTTCCTGCAAAATAATTTTCTTTGGTTGAATTATCGCTGAATTTTTCAGTGTAAACCAATCGATAGTCGTAATTTTTTGTGTCGTCCCAATTTTTGAAACTAAAAGTTGCATTGCGGGCATTTTTGTCCATCGTTGCGGTACTTTTTGTTGTCCAATTTCCTTTATCCTTTAATTGAAATAAAACAGTTTGCGCATCGTCAACACTAATTGGAGGCATTTGCACTGAGAGTTTCATCTCTTTTTTACTGAGTGAGTACATGCTCCAAAACAAGGGGCCAAAACTATTTTCCGGTTTCTTTTCAACCATAGAACCCGAAATAGATAAATCATCGAACCAAAAGTTAGTAGTTTTTATTCCCTTCGCTTTTCCCGGGTGGTTATTTGCCAGGGTGCAAATCCCTTTCAAAGGGAATTCTTTTTTGGATTCAAGCTCGATTACCAGGCCATTTTTATCGGTTGCAGTTAGTTTTAACCAATTATCGCTTTCGGTTCGATTGGCATGAACTGAAAGGAGAACCTCGTCATAACTGAAACCGTCCGGAATCTTGGCTGTTTCGTCTCCAATGTATAATTCGCCGCCTACATCAATCCCCACTTTAATTCCTTTCCCAAAGTAACAGAGTGAACGAACATCGTTATCTGTTTCGTCCTGTAAACCCAGCGTAAATCCAACTGTCCCCAATTCATTGTTATTTTGGAGTTTTCCGACTTTTGCGGAAACTTTTAACTCCCCTTTTCCTGAAAGAACTTGTGTTAAAATATTTACACGGCTGTTTCCCCGGTCAGCAATACATTCAACTCTACCGTTTTCAACGCGCCAGTCTTCCATTGGCACGGCCCAAAAATCCTGACCAATCCAAACTCTGTTGTTTAACTTGTTGAAATTTACGTTAAAAGAGTTGGCAGGTTGCCCCCATGAGTTATTAAATACAAAAAGTGTAATTAATAAAGTGGTAATAATTTTTGGCAAGGATAAATTCATAATTCTATATATTTTAATTGAGGTGTTTACTTAATTAATATTATATTTGCTTGAAATAATGATAGATATGGATATTTTCAATGGAGAGGAGCTCTTAAAATTCACTGAACGGTTCTCATCGGACGAG